>JAFAFN010000194.1 GCA_023423475.1 Actinomycetes bacterium
CCTACCAGGCGCTCGCCCGCCAGATCCACCTGGGCAGCGTCACGCTCTACAACCGCATGGACATGCTCGACGTCGTCACCCACGAGGGTCGCGCCGTGGGCATCACCGCCCGTGACCTGCTCTCGGGCGAGGTCAGCTCGCACTCGGCGCATGCCGTCCTGCTCGCGACCGGCGGTTACGGCAACGTCTACTTCCTGTCGACGAACGCCAAGGCCTGCAACGTCACCGCGACCTGGCGTGCCCACAAGAAGGGTGCGGCGTTCGCGAACCCGTGCTTCACGCAGATCCACCCGACCTGCATCCCGCCGGCCGACGAGTTCCAGTCGAAGCTGACCCTCATGTCGGAGTCGCTGCGCAACGACGGCCGCATCTGGGCGCCCTCGGCGATCGACGACAAGCGTCCCGCGAGCGAGATCCCCGACGGCGAGCGCGACTACTTCCTCGAGCGCAAGTACCCCGCGTTCGGCAACCTGGTCCCCCGTGACGTCGCCTCGCGCAACGCCAAGACCGTCGTCGACGAGGGTCGAGGCGTCGGACCGCTGCAGAACGGCGTGTTCCTCGACTTCTCCCACGCCATCGAGCGCTACGGCCACGACACGATCAAGGCCCGCTACGGGAACCTGTTCGACATGTACGAGCGCATCACCGGCGAGGACCCCTACACCACGCCGATGCGCATCTACCCCGCCACCCACTACACGATGGGTGGGCTGTGGGTGGACTACAACCTGCAGACCACGATCCCGGGGCTCTTCGCCCTGGGCGAGGCGAACTTCTCGGACCACGGCGCCAACCGCCTGGGTGCCTCGGCGCTCATGCAAGGCCTGGCCGACGGCTACTTCGTCGCTCCCGAGACCGTCGCCGGCTACCTGTCGGACCTGCTCGGCACCACCCCGCTCGAGACCACCCACGAGGCGTTCACCACGGCGCACCGTGACACCCAGGACCGGGTCGACCAGCTGCTGGCCGTCAAGGGCACGCACTCGGTGGACCACTACCACCGCGAGCTCGGCAAGCTGGTCTGGGACTTCTGCGGCATGAGCCGCAACAAGGCCGGCCTCGAGACGGCGCTGAAGGACATCCCCGCGATCCGCGAGGAGTTCTGGAGCGACGTCAAGGTGCTCGGCGAGGGCGAGAGCTACAACCAGTCGCTCGAGAAGGCGCTGCGCGTCGCCGACTTCATGGAGATGGCCGAGCTCAAGGTCCGCGATGCGCTGCACCGCGAGGAGTCCTGCGGCGGCCACTTCCGCGAGGAGCACCAGACCGAGGAGGGCGAGGCGAAGCGCGACGACGAGAACTTCGCCTACGTCGCGGCCTGGGAGTACGGCGGCCCCGACATCCAGAAGGACGCGGTGCTCAACAAGGAGCCGCTCGTGTTCGAGAACGTCAAGCTGACCCAGCGCAGCTACAAGTAGTCGGCACGAGCAGGGACGACAGGGAAGAAGAGCAACGTGAGCAACACGCTGAATCTCAAGCTCAAGGTCTGGCGCCAGGACACCGCCGAGGGTCCGGGCCACTTCGAGGAGTACACGACGGCCGTCGCGGACGACGCGTCCTTCCTCGAGATGCTCGACTACGTCAACGAGCAGCTCATCGGCGAGGACAAGGAGCCGATCGCGTTCGACCACGACTGCCGTGAGGGCATCTGCGGCAGCTGCGGCCTGATGATCAACGGCCAGGCGCACGGCCCCCAGAAGGGCACCGCCACCTGCCAGCTGCACATGCGCAAGTTCTCCGACGGCGACGAGATCGTCATCGAGCCCTGGCGTGCGGCCGGCTTCCCGATCATCAAGGACCTCGTCGTCAACCGTGCGGCCTTCGACCGGATCATCGAGTCCGGCGGCTACATCTCGGTCAACACCGGTGCGGCGCCCGACGCGAACATCATCCCGGTCCCCAAGGACGCGGCCGAGGCAGCGATGGACGCCGCGGCGTGCATCGGCTGCGGCGCCTGCGTGGCGGCCTGCCCGAACTCGGCGGCCAACCTCTTCACCGCGGCGAAGATGCAGCACCTGAACCTGCTGCCGCAGGGCCAGCCCGAGCGCTACGCCCGTGCCGAGTCGATGGTCGAGACGATGGAGGAGTTCTTCGGCTCCTGCACGAACCACGGCGAGTGCTACGAGGCCTGCCCGAAGGAGATCACGATCGACTTCATCGCGATGATGAACCGTGACTACCTGAAGTCGCAGCTCGTCAACCGACGCCGCCTCGGCCAGAAGAAGGTCGGCTGAACCCATGCGCCGCACCGTGACCGCCGTCGTGGCGCTCGCGGTGCTCGCGCTCGCCCCGACGGCGTGCTCGTCGGGTGTCGACGAGCTGACCGCGTCGAAGCGCTCGGCGCCGCGCCCTGCGCCGTCCGAGCTCGCACCGGATGACGGTGCCGGTTCGATCGACGAGTTCGACGACGTGCCGGGGATGGACGAGTTCTCCGACGAGCTCGACGAGTTCGGTGGCGACGTCGACGACCTCTTCGAGCAGTTCTCCGACGAGCTCGGCGTCGCCGGCGACTGCCTCGACCTGCTGATGAAGTACGCCGAGCTCATCAGCGCCTCGGTCGGCATGGGCACGGGCTCCGATCCCGAAGCGATCATCTCGGAGCTACGAGCAGCGATGCCGTCCGACCTGCACGACGAGCTGCAGATCGTCGCCGACGCGTTCGCCCAGTTCGAGCGCGAGGGGCTCGGCGGCGCTGCGGTGTTCACTGATCCGGCGTTCCTCGAGGCCAACGACGCCATCATGTCGTGGCTCACCACCGAGTGCGGCCGCGCCACCAGCACGCCCGGCGAGGGCGCCTGACACCGTTCAGGCCAGCACGACCACAACCGCCGTGCTCGCGGCTGGGCGATCGCGCCGACTGCACACTCCAGATCGTTCGTGCAGTCGGCGTGCTACACCGCGCACAGCGCACGCTCGAACCTAGTTGTGCTCTGTGCGCGTCGACCCTCCGGAATCTGACGGGGCGTCAGACATCGGGCACCGCGAGTCGATAGGGTCGCCGGATGACCGCACGACAGCGATTCCGCGTCGGCGTCTGGGGGACGGGCAACGTGGGACGTGCCGCCATCCGGACGATCGACGCCCATCCGGACCTCGACCTGACCACGGTCGCCGTGTCGAACCCCGACAAGGTCGGCCGCGACGCCGGTGAGCTCGCCGAGCTCGAGCGCACGCTCGGAGTGCCGGCCACGCTCGCCGCCGGCGCCGAGGACCTCACCTCGGTCCCCGACCTCGACGCCGTCGTCTACGCCTGCTCCGGCGACATCCGACCCGACGACGCGGTGGCCGACATCACGGCGCTGCTCGCGGGTGGGCTGGTCGTCGTGACGCCGTCGGTCTACCCGCTCTACGACCCGACCAACGCGCCCGGCGAGATCATCGAACCGATCCGCACCGCAGCGACCGAGGGCGGTGGCGCCCTGTTCGTGTCGGGCATCGATCCGGGCTGGGGCAACGACATCCTGCCGGTGCTCGCGACCGGCCTGGCCGGCACGATCGACCAGATCCGTTGCCAGGAGATCTTCGACTACACGACCTACGACCAGCCCGACTCGGTTCGCTACCTGATCGGCATGGGCGAGCCGATGGACTACGAGCCGCCGATGGTCGCACCCACGGTGCCGACCATGGTGTGGGGCGGACAGGTACGGCTGATCGCCCGAGCGCTGGGCGTCGAGCTCGACGAGGTCCGTGAGACGCTGCTGCGCCGGCCACTCGAATCGACCGTCACCAACTCGATGGGCGAGTTCGTCGAGGGCAGCCAGGGCGCGCTGCGATTCGAGGTGCAGGGCATCGTCGGTGGTGAGCCGAAGATCATCGTCGAGCACATCACGCGCATCCACCCGGACTGCGCGCCGGACTGGCCGGTGCCACCCGACGGGGGCGACGGCGCCCACAAGGTGATCATCGAAGGCCGCCCGCGCATCGAGATCAACGTCGAGGCGACCGACGAGGGCGGCAACCGTGCAGCGGGCGGCAACGCCACCGCGGTGGGTCGCCTGGTGAATGCGATCCCGTGGCTGGTCGCCGCGGGCCCGGGCGTCTACGACGCACTCGACGTGCCGCTCGTGCCCGCGACGGGCAAGCTGTGAACACCGAGCGCGGCAACACTCACCAACAGGGGGACAACAGATGATCGTCGAGATTCCCGACGGCAAGCATCCGATCATGTACGTCTGGGGCGAGATGGTCCCGGGGATCGGACCGGCTGCCTCCAACTTCTCGATGAAGGTCTACGAGGACACCACCCTCGGCCTTCGCGAGTTCGAGGCCGCACGGCTGCGCATGTCGCAGATCAACGGCTGCATCTTCTGCCAGGACTGGCGCACCGAGATGGACGGCGTGAAGGTCGAGGAGGGCTTCGACACCGAGGTCGAGAACTGGCGCACGACCGACGCGCTCGACACCCGCGCGAAGCTCGCCGCGGAGTACGCCGAGCGCTACGCGCTCGACCACCACGGACTCGACGAGGAGTTCTGGACCCGGATGAAGGGCGAGTACACCGACGCCGAGATCGTCGAGCTGAGCATGTGCCTCGGCTCGTGGCTCGCGTTCGGCCGGCTCAACCACGTACTGGGACTCGACTCGGCCTGCGTGCTGCCCTCGATGTGACGCCGGGGCCCCGGCCCGTCTGCTCCGAAATGTGCCGTCAGGCCGCTGCTCACGCAGCAGTCTGACGGCACATTTGGTTCAGGACGGTGGCTGGTTCCACTCGATCCAGCCGCCACCGGTCCGACCGGTCGCCTCGTCGGTGATGCGGGCCAGCGCACGGGGGAACCGGTCCTCGCGACCGTCGGGGTGCACCAGCAGCACCGGCGAGAAGGCGAGTGGCTCGAAGGTCAGGTCGAGGTCACCGAACGCCGTGGTGTTGCGCGTGGCGAGTCCCTCGCGGCCGAGCTCGCTGGTGATGCGCACGGCGTCGCTCTCGCGGAAGTCGGTCGACCCGGGCGGCAGCTCGTAGCCGACGCCCCAGTCGCTCTGGTCGCCGAAGAAGCCACCTGCGGTGTGCCAGCGCGTGCCGTCATCGAGGCGGCCCGCGGTCCAGCTCCAGGTGATGCCCCACCAGTCCCGTGCCGCGCCCCAGGAGTGGTCCCGCTGACCCCAGCCGTCGAACTCGATCTCCTCGGTCCCCAACAGGATGCGACCCTCGACGCGGCACGGGATCTCGTAGCGGGG
>JAFAFN010000257.1 GCA_023423475.1 Actinomycetes bacterium
CGCAAAATCCATTTTGTTTTAGACAATTTTTGTAAATTAGTAAAAACAAAAGTGGTTTTGCTACGATTTGTAAAAGTTGAAGATTTCAGCTTCGATTTTCCGCACTTCGCAAAGCCGCCGGACGTTACCTGCTATGTTCAGAGCGACCGTCAACAACGACACAGTTTGTCCGACTGATAATCGACATTTGCAGAACTAACGGGGAAAGCTGAAAACCGAACAGAGTAAGCACAAATGAAAAAACCAAAATTAATATGGCTAACTTTTATTGTAAATGGTGCGGAAGTAAATATTCCAGCGTGACAAGTTTAACATCAGGCTCTTGCTCAAAAAATCCTGAAGGAAAGAAACACGGACTTTATGAAGGTTCTGAAAAATCGCAATATGTTTGTAAATGTTGTGGTAGTAAATATTCGAGCCTAACAAGTTTATGTTCAGGTTCTTGCTCAAAAAGTCCGACAAAGAAACATCAACCAGCAATGTAAAAACTATTTTATCAAAGGTGGCGAAGCCACCTTTGATATTTTCAATCAGAAATTTATTGAATGGAAGCATCTACAACTATAAAACAAATGTTGGCAGGTAACAAAATTTTTGTGCCAACTTATCAAAGAGCATATTCTTGGGACACAGAACTTGAAAAAGCAAATTCACCAAAACAGATAAACGTGTTTTTATCTGACTTGGAAGACTACAATAAAAGTTCGACCAAATCAAAATACTATTTCGGACATTTCCTATTTGAAGAAAAGGACGAAAGAACGTTTGGAATAATTGACGGACAACAGCGAATGACGACAATTGTCATTTTCTTGTCTGCATTATTTAGCAGACTAAAACAAATCCGACCTCTAAACGAAACCGAACAAGAAACTTTTGAAGACATTATTAAACGAAACTCAACTTATCGTTTTGAAACAGTTGATTATGACGACAGATTTTTCAAAGATTGCGTAATTGACCAAAGCAAAAAAGATAGAAATGGAATAAAAACCGTTTCTGCAAAACGTATTGCAATTGCGTTTGACTTTTTCACTTCACAACTTGCTGATAAAGACGAAACATATTTACTGAAAATGTTAGACACAGTTCAAAACGCATCTTGCACAACGCATCCAGTAAAAGACGCATCAGAAGCAATTCAAATGTTTATTTTCCAAAATAATAGAGGCAAAAAGCCTTCAAATTTGGAAATTATCAAGGCTCAATTTATGTTCAATGTTCATCTTTACGGTGGCGAGGAAAAAGAAAGTCTGATAAAAGAAATCAAAGACCGATTTGAAGAAATTTACAAATCAATTTCATCAATCGAATACAGAATTAATGAAGATGATGTTTTGGTTTATACACTTCGTGTTCACTTCAATTCACTTTGGGAAACTAATGCAATTGACAAAATAAATAAATTGCTATCGGAAGCAAATCCAATTCCATTTATTAAGTCATTTACTCAATCACTTGCTATAAGTTTTGAGCATCTAACAACATTTTTCAGCAAAGACGAAAGAGAAAATTTAGAAATTCATTCGCTTGTAACACTTGGCGGAATTGGTATTGCAATGCCTTTCATTATCAAAGCATATAAATTTGGTTTGCCAATAAATCAAATCAATTTGCTTTGTAGCAAGTTGGAAACAATGGTCTTGCGACACAGACTAATCGGAACAAGAGCTGAAATTACATCACGACTTAATGACGTTTACCAAAAATTCACTTCTGAAAATCCTGACATCACACCAATTAATGTTAGAATTGATTGGATGAAAACTACACAAGATTGGTGGTGGTCATATTGGGGAAATAAAGAATTGGAGCGTTCAATTCAAGGCGGAATAAATCATACAACTGCAAAATATTTACTTTGGAAATACGAAAATTATTTAGAAGGTCAAGGTAAAAGCGGTTACTCGCCTACTCGGTTTGACAAAATTGAAAAACCAGAATTGGAACACATTGCACCGCAAACTGAAAATCCAGAAACAGGTTATGACAGTTATGACGAGGAATTTGTAAATCAATACATCAATTGTTTAGGAAATTATTTGTTGCTTTCTAAATCACATAATTGTTCAGTTGGTAACAAACCATTTGCCGACAAACGCAATAGTTACAACCATTTGGAACAACAACGAGAAATACAAAAAATGACGGCTGAAAGTCCAACTTGGACGAAAGAACTTATTCAGCAACGTAAAGACAAAATCGTTAAATTCGTAATAGAAAATGTGTAACCGAAAACAACACAGCAGGTAACAGCAGTTTGGCAAAATGGCGGGTTTATTGCTAAATTGAACATTTGGTTTTCAAATTAACATTTGCGCTAAATTGAAAGTAAGTGCTTCAAAATCCGCCACTTCGCCAAGCTGCAAAACGTTATCGGAAATTTTATGAAACTATACACTAAAAGAAAATTATTATTTATTCTCACACTCATTTATTCTAATATTTCTCACGCCCAAGAAAATAATCAATGTGCTGAAAATATAGATTTTCTGATTGAAACTTTAGAAGAAAAATCAGCTTCTTACAAATATTTGGTGACTGACAAAGTAAAATTCAAAACATACGCTGATTCAATCAAAAAAATAGCTATTAAAGAGACTAATTCATATAACTGTAAAGAATATTTACAGAGAATTATGCGTAATATTCAAGATGGACATTTACAAATTTTAGTAAAAAATGATATTAATTTTAGCGATTCTACTTCGGTCAACCAATTTTTAAAATCAGAAAAATTTAATTCATTACCGAAAATAAATATAGATTCACTTTTTCAAGTGAAGGATATAGAGAATACTTACAACTCATTAAGTGAGAATATTGCTATTTATATTCTTCAAGATTCTGAATATTCATACAAAGGTTACATAATTGACTCTTCTTCGAAATTTAGAGAAAAAGGAGAATTAATTTTAAAGTTTACTAAAGGAACTAATTTTTACGAAGGAGTAATATATAGTATTCTAAAAGACCCAATGTATTTCAAAACTTCGACATTAGAGGAACTTTTCAAAAAATTTAATATCAGTAAATTTACCAAAGAAGAATGTGAAATTTTTAATAAGTCAAAAGAAAAGTTGGCTTTTGAAATTATTGACAACGAAATATTATATGTTTCAATTCGAAGTTTTAAAAACGGTAGTATTGAAGACAACAAAGAGTTTATAGAATTTTTTAAAAATTCAGTTTTACCAAATTACAAAAAATATAAGAACATTATTTTTGATGTTAGAGATAATTCAGGAGGAGCAATGGCATATGAAACACTATTAAGTGGAATCAAAAAAATTAAAGATTCTAAAAATATATTTGTTTTGCAAAACAGAAATACTGCAAGTGCTGCCGAATTATTTATTTTACATTTAGGAAAAATAAAAAACATTGAAACTATTGGAGAAAACACAAGAGGAATGACTGCATTTCGAGATATTTACCAAGAACCTTTTCCGCACAATGATTATGTAATTTTCTTGCCAATAAAAATTCTTGATAAGAACTACAAAGATTTGCTTAAATACGAATATGCTGGAATTGCACCAAACATCGAACTTAATGAAAACGAAAATTGGCTGAACAGAACTATTGAGCTTATAAAGAAAAACTTCCGATAACATCGCATTGGCAAAATGGCGGGGAAACGGCAAAGTTGAAAGTTTTTACATTTTTTGCCGCCGAATGTGTTTCACATTCGCTCAAAAAATGTAAATTAGCAAATGTGAAAACACATCGGCTACGTTCCGTCTAAATTGAACTTTCGGTTCAATTTATCCGCCACTTCGCCAATGCGTTTTCCGTTATCTGCAACCCTAAAGAACAGCCTGCAAACATTCAACATTCCGACCAAAAGAGGATAATTGCCAACGCTTCGTAAAACTAAAAGAGGTGCAAGCCGACACAAAAACTAAAGCATTTGCACCACATTTAATTTTACCCCAACGCTCCCATGCCCACCCACCACCCAAACAATTCAATTTTTTGACAGAAACTCTAGTAAATTCTTTGACAACCGATATGAAATTACTAAGTTTGCCAAAAGTGTCAAGAAATAAATTTCAAGATTATGAAAGAAACATTTGGCGAATACATTCACAAACTAAGAATAGATAATGGCTTGACATTAACTAAACTTGCTGCTGCTTTAGATATAGACCAATCTACCCTATCAAAAATTGAAAACGGTAAAAGAAATGTTCCGTCTGAAATAATACCCAAACTTTCATCATTTTTCAATCTTGACTTAAAAAGATTAGAACACGAATATTTAAGCGAAAGAATTGCGGAACTAATTTATCCGCAGGAAGAAACCCAAAAGCTTTTTTTAGCGGCCGAAGAAAAGGCAAAATATATGAGAATTAAAAACCAACAACAAAGTACACTCAAGTTTTAACTATGATAGGAGCATCACTATTTTCAAGTGCCGGCATAGCAGAAACTTACTTTGAAGAAGTAGGAATAAATATTGTTGCCGCTAATGAGTTGATTCAAGAAAGAGCCGAATTATATCAGGCACTATATCCCAATTCTAAAATGATTGCAGGAAGCATTTTAGACGAAAACGTTTTTAAATCACTCGTAAAAAATACTCCCGAAAAACTAGACTTTCTGATTGCTTCACCGCCCTGCCAAGGAATGAGCGTTGCAGGAAAAAACAGAAATATTGAGCAAATGATTAATGACGAAAGAAATTATCTTGTTTTCAAAATTATTGATTTTATTAAACTAAAATCGCCAGACTTTGTGTTGATTGAAAATGTTCCGACATTTTTCAAATTGGTTTTACCTTACAAAAATCAACAATTAAAAGTAGTTGAAATTCTAAATCTTCTTTTTGGCAAAGAATACAACATTGAAGCAAATGTTTATGATGCAGCTGAATTTGGTATTGCTCAAAGACGAACAAGAGCAATTATAAAATTGTATCGAAAAGGTAAAAAATGGGGACAACCAATCAAATCTGAAAAGCAAATAACCGTAGAGGAAAAAATTGGTTTTTTACCAAGTATTGAAGCAGGACAAAAATCAAATGTAAAATGGCACTTTGCTCGAAAACATTCGGATAGTCATATTCTGTGGATGAAACACACGCCAACAGGACAAACTGCGTTTGAAAACAAAAAATATTTTCCTGTAAAACCAAATGGAGAAAAAATCAAAAGTTACAATACATCATACAGACGAATTAATTGGGATGAACCTGCGCCTACAATTACAATGCGAAATGATGCTATCAGCTCGCAACTGAACGTGCATCCTGGTAGAAAACTGAAAAACGGAACTTATTCTGATGCAAGAGTCTTAACACCATTAGAATTGATGCTGTTGTCGTCTTTACCACAAGATTGGAATATCCCCGACAATACCCCCGAATTGCTTATCAGAAAATGTATTGGCGAATGTATTCCGCCATTACTTATTAAAAACATTGTTGCTCAAATAAATCAATAATATGACTTTAAGAATTGATAGTAAAAAATGGATTTTGTACCGACACACGAGTGATTTTGATAAACTTTGTGTGGTTGCTGAATTTTTGAAGTCTTACACCAAAACAGGAATTTCAACAGATGAGAAAACGCAGTTAAATTTAAAGTTGCGTGAATTGGGATTGTATAACGAAAGAAATCCCGACTTACCGTTAGATGCAATAAATCATAAAATTAATCAGCTTTCGTACTTTATGTTTGGCTACCAAGCTAAAGTTGATGGACAAGACAGATTTTTATTTAGTCCGCTTGGCAACTTGTTTTTGAAACACGTTGAAGATAAAAATAAAATAGCTAAAATATTTCTTACAATGCTTTGGGCTATTCAATATCAACACCCTCACAGCGGAACAGATAGCGAATTTCAGCTTTATCCATTTCGTCTCATTTATAAATTGCTTTCAGAGTCAAAACTCTCATATAAACTTTATGCTTTTGAAGTTGCTTATTCGGTTGTTTTTCTGAAGGAAGCAAACAAAACAACCTACAAAGAATTGGTAAGTGAATTGTTGGCATTACGCAAACTTTCTGATGAAGAACTTGCTCAAAAATTTCAAAAAGACAGACACGCATATGTAAACTCTGCTTACGAATGGGATTATTACCATTCTAAATTTTTGGAACTAGCAGGAGTATTGGTTAAGAAAGAAGGAGATATAATTTGTAAACTACAACATGGGGATTCTACAAAGCATCCTACTCTCCGAAAAATAACGCGAAACGAAGTTTTAATACCCGAAAATCTAAAAAAATTAGTTGAACAATTAGAAGGCGAGTATTCGTTTTTAGAAAAACCATTGCTACTTAATGACCCTGAACGTCTGAAAATTGATGTTATAAAAGAAATTTACAGTTTTTATCCGAAAACGCTTTTGGTTGAAATTGGCGAAGCTATTGACGACTTCAAATTTGAATTGCTTAATCTTCCAAAACTTATTGAGCAGTACGCAAATAATAATGACGGAGAAGAAGCTTATCTTTTTGAAGATGCTTTAGCAGACGGGTTCAACATGTTCCACAATGTAGAAGCACAAAAAATTAGCGGAGCAGGAAACACAGACTTAGAGTGTTTATATATCCCAAGAAAGAAAAAATTCACAGTTGAAGCTAAATCAACTAAAAACAAACTTTCAAGCGTAAACGCAGGAAGATTAGCAGGACATAGAGAAAAAATTGGAGGTGCTTACACAATCGTTGTAACTCCAAGATATGTTCCTGCAGTACTTCAAGATATTCGCACAAGCCCTATCGTAATCATTCGTGCAAATACTTTTTCTGAATATCTGTACAACTGTATTGACAATGATATAAGAGAAATAGATTATGAAGATTTTGACAGCATTATTGTCAATAATCTTGGAAAAGACATTAGTAAAAACATTTCGGACTTGACAATTTCAAGGTTCGCAACACAAAAATAAAACCTGCTATGATTACAATTACAAGAGAGAATAATATGAAATTAATGGCTAGGTATCCCGACAACTATTTTGACCTTGCCATAGTTGACCCACCTTATGGAATTTTGAATAAAACCAAACGAGGAGGAGACCATAAATTTAATATGGATGAATACAGTCAATGGGACGTAAAACCCGATGACGAGTATTTTAATGAGTTATTTCGTGTTTCAAAAAATCAGATTATTTGGGGCGGAAATTATTTTGGACAGATTTGGGCAAGAAGTCCATACAATAAAGGATTTATTATTTGGGACAAAAACCAACCCGAAACACTTAATAACTTTTCAATGGCTGAAATGGCTTGGTCATCATTAGACAAACCATCAAAAATTTTTAGATTTAGTGTAAGGAAAAATAGAAATAAAATTCACCCAACACAAAAACCAGTTGAGCTTTACGAATGGCTTTTGAAAATGTACGCTAATCAAGGTGATAAAATTTTAGATACACATTTAGGAAGTGGAACGATTGCGATTGCTTGTTATAATGCAGGATTGAGTTTGACAGCTTGCGAAATCAGCGAAACATATTATTTAAAAGCATTGGACAAAATAAAGGAAGTTGTTCCCGAAAGTGCAATCCATACGAATGATATGGATGCTTTTTCTTTGACATTTCCCGAACAAAAAACATCGAAAAATGAGCTTCATAAATTATACACAGAACACGTTGAACAATTAAGACTGTTCAAAGAAGAACGAGCAAAATATTACGCAAGTATAAGATAGTTAGCCAACTCATTTGGTAGCACATTTGTATTTTTAGCCAACACACAAAGACAAACAAAAATACAAAAGAGCTACCAATCCAACGCACCACAATGCGACAGACTAACGAAATCGAAAAAAGGGCAGCAGATAACAGCAGTTTGGCAAAATGGCGGGTTCAGTGCTAAATTGAACATTCGGTTTTCAAATGAAAATTTGTACAATATTGAAAGTAAGTACTTCTAAATCCGCCACTTCGCCAAGCTGCAAAACGTTAGCCGTAATTATTTTTGGAACATAATCATAAATATTATTATTTTGTTAAAAATTGTACTTATGAATTTTTTTACAAAATTGTTTGGCCTACATCAAGGTGAAGAAAAACCAGAAAAAGTAAGAGAAAGTATAATATCTAATATTTCATTTCGAGGTGCAAATCTTTGGATTTTGGCATGTGCAATTTTAGTTGCATCGGTTGGTCTTAATGTTAATTCAACTGCTGTAATCATTGGTGCCATGCTTATTTCTCCACTTATGGGACCTATTGTTGGAAGCGGATTTGCATTGGCCACTTATGATTTCGATTTACTGAAAAGATCAATTAAGAATCTTTTTATTGCAACTCTGGTTGGTTTTATTGTATCTGCAACATACTTTTATCTAAGTCCTTTTAAAGAGGCTCAATCGGAATTATTAGCGAGAACTTCACCCACTATTTACGATGTTTTAATTGCTTTTTTTGGAGGAATTGTAGGTGCAATTTCCATAACACGTATCGACAAAGGAAATCCAATTCCTGGTGTTGCAATTGCCACGGCTCTTATGCCGCCACTCTGTACAGCCGGTTTTGGATTAGCGACTTTAAATTTTAAATATATTGCAGGAGCATTATATTTATATTCGATCAACTGTTTTTTTATAGGAATTTCTACTTTCCTCATAATTAAATATTTAAAATACGAACCAATAAAAACAGAAAATAAAAACTTCGACAAAAAAGTTAAAACAACAATTTATCTTTTAATGGCTCTAATGATCATTCCAAGTTTCTATCTTGCATATACTTTGTTACAAGAAAAAAAATATTCCCAAAGCACAGAAAATTTTATAAATAATGAGTTTTATAACAAAGGATATACAATCATTTATAAAAATATAGATTATAACTCTAATCCTAAAAAAATACAATTAGCTTTATTAAGTAAAAAATTCGATAGCACAGAAATAATAATTCTTAATCAAAAATTATTGAATTATAATTTAACAAATACTAAGTTAGAAATTAAACAAAACACTTCTGATCTAAGAAAAGATATATTGGCGGAAATAAAGAAGAATACAAATAACATCTCTGAGAAAGATTTACAAATCAACAATTTATCTAATGAAATAAATTCTTACAAAGTAGGAAATAACGAAATTAACAAGGAAGTTAAAATACTTTTTCCTGAAATTAATGAAATATATTTTGGAAAAATACATAATTATAAAAAGCCTGATTCGATAACTACAAGAACTGCAATTATCTATAAAAGTGAAAAAAATATAGACGAATCAAAATTTAAAAGCTGGCTCATCACAAGGTTTAATGACAAAAAAATAATGGTTATTAATGAAAAATAATATAACTACGGCTAACATTGTATTGGCAAAATGCGGGGTTAAATGTAAAATTGAAAAATTTGAAATATTTAGCCGCCAATATTTTTCAATTCCACATTTTTGTTTAATTTAGTTCCATTGAAAAAATATTGGCTCCGTTTGGTCGAAAATTGAACTAAAGTTCATTTTTAGCCCGCACTTCGCCAATACTTTTTCCGTTAGGCGATATTTTATAAAAACTATACGCTTAAATATTTTGTTTCAAAATTTTATGTAAATTTGAGATAAATAATTTGCAAAATGAGTACAGCTGAGTTGAAACTTAAATTAGAATTGATCAATAAAATAACCGAATTAAAAGAAATTCGGATTATTAAAGAATTAAAAAAACTTCTTGATTTCGAACTTGATGAAGAAATTTTCGAACTATCGAAAAAACAAAAAAATCGTATTATGAAAGCAAGAAAAGAATATACTAATGGAGAAACTTTTACAAATGATGAAGTAGAAAACGAAATTGAACAATGGCTAAACGAAAAATAATTTGGACCAAATCTGCAAAATTTGAACGAAAAGAAATTTTGATTTATTGGATTAATAGAACAAAATCTAAAACCTATAGCAAAAAACTTAACAAATTATTTAGTGAAGCCGTAAATCTTTTATCTGAACATCCGAAAATCGGAAGAACCACAAATGATGGGGAAACTCGAATAAATATTGTTCGAGACTATTTAATTTTCTATGAATTTACAGAAAAAGAACTAATTGTTCAATCAATTTGGGACGCAAGACGAGATGAAAATGACACCGAATTTGATTACACCTAAAATAAAAAAACATCGCCTAACAGTGTATTGGCAAAATGCGGGGCGAAACGCAAGTTGAAATATTTTTAGCATTTATCCGCCGATTGCTTTTTCCGTATTGATTATTTTTGTAATTTAACAATCCGAAAAAAGCATCGGCTACGCTCAGTTCTGAATTGAACTTTTCGTCCAATCCAGCCCGCACTTCGCCAATACTTTTTCGTTATGTGAAAGCTGAGAAAAACAGTACATCAAATCAAAATTTGAAAATTAATTTGTAATTTTGATTTAAATAAATTGAAAATGGATATTCAAACAAGAAAACTAGAATTTATTAAGGAATTTTTG
>JAFAFN010000296.1 GCA_023423475.1 Actinomycetes bacterium
AACGCCGACAACAAGCTCTACGGCACCCTCGGCCACCTGAAGAGCCTCAAGGACCGCCGCCCCGACATGGAGATCATGATCGCCGGGTGCCTGGCCCAGAAGGACCGGGAGCAGCTCGCCGAACGCGCGCCGCACGTCGATGTCGTGCTCGGTACCCACAACGTGCACCGTGCGGTCGATCTGCTCCACGAGCATCAGCGCACCGGCAACCCGGTGGTCGAGATCCTCTCCGAGACCGTCGCCGAGGACCACGAGCTCTTCCCGTCCGCGCTCCCCGTCGTCCGCCAGTCCGGCTACGCCGGCTGGGTCACGATCCAGATCGGCTGTGACAACAGCTGCGCCTTCTGCATCGTGCCCGCCGTCCGCGGGCCAGAGATCAGCCGCCAGTTCGGCGACGTGCTCGACGAGGTCGAACGAGCGGCGGCCGACGGCGTCACTGAGGTCACCCTGCTCGGCCAGAACGTGAACTCCTACGGCCGCGACCTAACGCTGCGGATGCGTGGGGACGACGCCGATGCACGGGTCGAGGACCCCACCTACCTGCTCGGGGCCCGATGGGTCGCCGAGGGCACCGCACGTCCACGCCCGCTCTTCGCCGATCTGCTCCGTGCCGTCGGCGAGGTGCCGGGCATCCGGCGGGTCCGCTACACGAGCCCCCACCCCAAGGACCTCCGTCCCGAGACCATCGCCGCCATGGCAGAGGTCCCGTCGGTCTGCGAGCACCTGCACTTCCCGCTGCAGTCCGGCAGCGACCGCATCCTCTCGGCGATGCACCGCGGCTACACCGCCGAGCGCTACCTGCAGCGTCTCGCCGCAGCGCGTGACGGCATCGCCGAGCTCGCGGTCACCACCGACATCATCGTGGGGTTCCCCGGCGAGACCGACGAGGACGCCGAGGCCACCCTCGAGGTCGCCGCCGAGGCACGTTTCGACGGCGCGTTCACCTTCGTCTACTCGCCCCGGCCCGGCACCGAAGCCGCGGAGCTGACCGGCGACTTCGTCCCGCGAGAGGTCGCCGCTGCTCGCATGGAGCGCCTGCGGGCGGTGGTCGAGCGGTCGTCCCGCCTCGCGAACCTGTCCCGTGTGGGTCGTGTCGAGGAGGTGCTGGTGTCGGGGCCGTCGCGCCGGGACCCGTCGCGCCTCAGCGGTCGGACACGCCAGAACCGACTCGTGCACTTCGACTGCGGGCAGTCCGTCCGGCCGGGCAGCTACGCGGACGTCGAGATCCTCGACGCCACCACCACCCACCTCTCCGGTCGGCTGGTCGAGGTCACCGACGTGGCACGGCACCGCACCCGCATCCCGGTCGCGGCGGGGTGAGCTCGCTGATCGAGTCCGTCCGAGACGCCGGTCTCGACGCCTCCGGTCTCGGCGACAGCTCGGCACTGACCCCGGAGCACCTCACCGACGCAGCGAGGACCGTGACCGAGTTCGGTCGGACCGTCGCCCGACTTCACGATCTCCCCGTGCCTGCCGGGGCGCCCCAGGCGGAGGGTGCGCTCGAGATCGCCGCGGCTCGTCGCCGTGCCTTCGACGCGGGCGAGCTCGACGGCATCGAGGTCGGCGCCGCGTACCAACACATCGACGTCGGTCGTCTGGTGCAGGTGCTCGAGGACGGCGCCGGCACCGCGGCAGGACGTGCAGGGCCACCGGTGCTCACCCACGGCGCTGCGGTGCTCGCCTCGTTCCGATGGGACCGTTGGGAACCGCTGGGGCTCGCGGACTGGGATCACCTGGCGGTGGCCGACCGCAACCGCGACCTCGCGTCGGCGGCGCGCAGCATCGTGGTCGACCTCGAACCGCACTTCCTGTCGGTCTTCTTCGACGCCTACGGGCACGACCACCTCGACCTCATCCAGCTCGACTGGTACTCACTCGCCCTCGAGCTCGACCCGATCGGCACGCCGCCGCAGGGCGGTCGGTGACCGCCCGGTCGGTGACGACGGAGCCCGGGCGGACACCCGGGCGACACCTCGTGCTCGTCGGCCCGACCGCGTCGGGGAAGTCGTCGACGGCGCTCGAGCTCGCCCGTCGGCGACGGCGGCAGGGCGAACTCGTCGAGATCGTCACGGCGGACTCGATGCAGGTCTACCGCGGCATGGACATCGGCACGGCGAGTCCGAGCGCCGCGGAGCGTGCCGAGGTGCCCCACCACGTGCTCGACGTGGTCGACCCGCACGAGGAGTACTCGGTCGCGGAGTTTCGCTCCGCTGCCGCGGCAGCGATCGACGACATCGAGGAACGGGGCGGCGCGGCCATCGTCGTCGGTGGCACGGGCCTCTACATCCAGGCGCTGGTCGACGGTCTGGAGCTGCCCGGCCGGTTCCCCGAGGTCGCCGCAGCGCTCGAGCGTGAACCCGACGACGCGATCCTGCTCGAACGCCTCCGTGACGCCGACGCGGTCGCAGCGGCGCGCATCGAACCCGGCAACCGGCGGCGGATCGTGCGTGCGCTCGAGGTCACGATCGGTTCCGGTCGGCCGTTCTCGTCGTTCGGGCCGGGACTCGACGCCTACCCGAGCACGCCGTACGTGATGACCGGGATCCGCATCGACCGGGACCTGCTCGCTCGTCGTATCGAGCAGCGCTACCGCGAGCAGATGGACGCCGGCTTCCTCGACGAGGTCCGTTCGGTGGTCGCCTCACCGGAGGGGGTGTCGAGGACCGCGTCGCAGGCGCTCGGCTACCGGGAGCTGGCCGAGCACCTCTCGGGTGCGCGCGACCTGGAGTCCTCGCTGCAGCTCGCGATCGACCGCACCCGCCAGTTCGGCGTGCGTCAGATCCGCTGGTTCCGTCGGGACCCGCGCATCGAGTGGTTCGACCACGACGGCGACCCCGGCGACGTCGTCGACGCACTCGACGCCCATTGGCGGAGCTCGGGTCGCTGACACGTGATGTCCGCCGCGGCGATGGGCGTCGAAACCCGGTCAGGACCGGCGCATCGGCACCACTACGGTGGGATCTGGCCCGGACCGCACCGATCGCGGTCCATCGGCCGCTCTGGAGCGAACTCGTGTTGCGCATGACCAAGCACCACGGCCTCGGGAACGACTTCCTGGTGGCCCTGGCACAGGACAACCCCGATCTGAGCGCCGACCCGGCGGTCGCGCGTGCGCCGTGCGACCGACGTCGGGGCGTCGGCGCCGATGGGCTCATCCTGGGACTCGCCCCCTCCGAGCCGGGCGACGACGCGTGCATGGTCCTGCTCAACGCGGATGGCTCCGAGGCCGAGATCTCCGGCAACGGGATCCGCTGCCTCGCCCAGGCGCTGCTGCGCGCGGAGGGCAGGGGAGAGGGCAGCCTCCGCATCGAGACCGCCGGCGGCGTCAGGGCGCTGCGGACCGTCCGGGGTGACGCCGACGGAGAGGTCTGGATCCAGGTCGACATGGGTCAGGTACGGCCCGGCCCGGAGCTGGCGCCGGGCTCGCTCGCCGTCGCGGCGTTGCACCGGGCGACGCTCGACATCGGCAACCCCCACCTGGTCCTGCACGTCGAGGACCCCACCGCGGTCGACCTCGCCGTCGAGGGCGCCCGGCTCGAGTCCGAGTACCCGGCCGGCATGAACGTGCACTTCGTCCAGGTCAGCGCACGCGACCACATGGTCCTGCGGGTCTGGGAGCGCGGCGCCGGCATCACCGAGGCCTGCGGCTCCGGTGCGACCGCGGCCGTGGCCGCGGCCAGTTCATGGGGGCTCGTGGGCGACCATGTGCAGGTCCAGATGCCGGGTGGCGCCGCGGTCGTCGACGTCGCCGACGACACGCTGCTGCTGACCGGACCCTCGGTGTTCGTCGCAGAGGTGCACGCCCCGTGAGCGCCGAGGACCGCCCCGACGAGCTCGATGTGCTCGTGCCCACCGCCGGCGCCCCCGACGCCAGCACCGCCGCAGGCGGCGCCCCCACCGACCTGGGACTGTCCGAGGAGTCACACCGTGGCGGCTTCGGCGAGTTCGGTGGCGAGACCTCGGCGTTCATCGAGCGGACCTTCCGCGAGCGCATCATCGTCGTCGGCGTGAGCTTCCCGCCCCACGACGACGAGCTCGTCGAGGAGTCGCTCGATGAGCTCGAGCTGCTGGTCGACACCGCAGGCGCGGACGTCGTGGCGCGCGTCGTGCAGCGGCGTGTGAGCCCCGACGCCGCGACCTACATCGGCAAGGGAAAGGTCGAGGAGATCAAGCGCCTCGCGATCGCCACCGACTGCGACACCGTCGTCTTCGACGACGAGCTGACCCCGGCCCAGCAGTACAACCTCGAGAAGCAGCTCGGCCGTACGGCGATCGACCGCACGGCGGTGATCCTCGACATCTTCGCCCAGAACGCCCACAGCCAGGAGGGCAAGGCGCAGGT
>JAFAFN010000313.1 GCA_023423475.1 Actinomycetes bacterium
TCCACGACCCCCGGGATCGCCGCCAGGTCCGACGAGATGCCGTCCAGGTCGGTCCCTGCGGGGGCCTCCTGCAACAGGATGCGGAGCGCCTCGCGGCCGAGTCGGTAGGCACGGGGGAGGATGAACAGCCCGATGCCCGCACCGATGACCGGGTCGACCCACCACCAGCCCATGACCATCATGGCGAGTGCCCCGACCACCACGCCGATCGAGCCGAGCATGTCGGCGACGACCTCGAGATAGGCGCCTTCGATGTTGATCGACTCCTCGGCACCCTGGCGCAGCATCAGGAACACGACGATGTTGACGACCAGGCCGAGCACGCCGACGACGAGCACCGGTAGCGCCGCGATGTCGGCCGGCTCACGCAGGCGTTCGACCGCCTCGTAGAGCACGTAGCCGGCGACGCCGAAGAGCAGCACGGCGTTGGCCAGCGCGGCGAGGATCTCGAGTCGGTAGAGCCCGAACGTGCGCGACGTGCGCTCCGTGCTGCGAGAGGCGAGTCGGATGGCGGCGAGGGCCATGGCGAGGCCCAGGGCATCGGTCGCCATGTGGCCGGCGTCGGAGAGCAGGGCGAGCGAATCGGTCAGCAGTCCGGTGACGACCTGGACCACCAGGAAGGCCACGATGAGCCCGAGACCGATGCTCAGCGACCGGGCGTGGCGTGCCCCCGCTCGTCCGGCAGCGACGCCGTGGCTGTGTGAGTGGTCGTGTGCCATGACCACGATGGTAGGGGATCCCCGACTAAATGAGAACTAATGAGAATGGGAATCTCGTCGAGCCTCAGCTCGCCGCTGAACCCTTCGCCGCCGGCCGCTGCTTCGCCGGCGACTTCTTGGCGGCTGGCTTCTTGGCGGCTGGCTTCTTGGCGGCAGCCTTCTTCGGTGCCACCGGCTTCTTCGCGGACGGCGCCTTGGTAGTGGCGCGCTTGGCAGTGGGACGCGTCGACCCGGTCACGTTGGTGGTGACCTTCATCGGTGCGTCCGCGGGGTCGACGGTGCCGACCACCTCGTCGGCCGCCGCTCGAGTTCGTCGCGCGACCTCGGTCCGGTCGCTCGACGCCTTGGTGATCTGCACCCGGACGAACTCGCCCATGTCGCGGTACACCCGGCGGCTGTGGTCGGCCCACGGCATGAGGATCGGATACACGTGGAACATGCCGTCGGCCTCTTCGCCGGTGGTCGGCACGTCGGCGGCCTCGAGGTGCTCGACCAGCAGGCGGATGGAGTCCCGGAACATCTCGTGCGAGCCCCAGGTGAGGAACACCGGCGGCCATGTGGCGACGTCCTGGTCGAGCGCGGACACCGCGGCAGAGGCTGCGGCCTCGCCGTGCAGGTAGGCCGACGTGGGGATGTTCCACGGGAGGATGTCGTGCGGTGCGTTGTCGGTCACCGACGGGTGGTCGAGGCGGAGGTCGATCTCCGGCGAGAACAACAGGATGCCCGCCAGGTCGGGGAGGTGCTCCGCGTGCTCGTGGTAGATCAGCGACGACGCCAGGCCGCCACCGCCGGAGTCGCCGGCGACGAACAGCGTCGCGGGATCGCAGCCGTCGTCGATCATGGCCTCGAGCACCGACACGGCGTCGTGCAGCCCTGCGGGGAAGGGGAACTCCGGCGCCAGGCGGTAGTCGGCGACGAACACCTCGCACTGGGTCACCGCGGCGAGCCGGGCGGTGAAGAACGCGTACATGTTCGGGCTGGTGCCCACGTACCCGCCGCCGTGCAGGTAGAGGATCTGGCCGATGGGCTCCTCGTGCTTCGGACGGTACCGGATGCCAGGAACGCCGCCGATCACGTCGTTGATCGCGTCGACGCCCTCCATGGCGACGACCGGCTTCATCGCGATCCGCGAGAGGACGTCGAGGCCGCGTTCGATCGAACGGAACTCCTCGATCGGCAGGCTCGAGGAGTAGCCCATGAAGGTCCTGACGATCTCTCGTGTGACGTTCTGTCCGAGGTTGTGCAGCAGGCCCGACGTGCCGTGCAGCGGGCGTCGGAACGGGACCCGGATCAGGGCGTTCGCCATCTGCTGACCCAGTCCCACGGCATCGACCGCCGCGATCGGGTGTGCTGCGGTTGCTACTTCTGGGCGTTGCGCCATGACCATCGTCGTGGACCTCCTGAGCACTCCAGGGTGGCAGAGGATCAGGCGGATGCGGTGTCTCGCGACGAGAATGTCGCGGTGAGCCGCCGCACCGAAGTGGTACCGATCGATCCGCACCATCCCGATCCGGCTGTCGTCGAGCACGCTGCGACGGTGGTGCGCGGTGGGGGGCTGGTGGCCTTCCCCACCGAGACGGTCTACGGACTCGGCGCCGACGCGACCGCACCCGCCGCCATCGCCGGCGTCTTCGCCGCCAAGGGGCGACCGGCGAACGACCCGTTGATCGTGCACGTGCCGGGGGCCGAGGACCCCATGCTGCAGCGGGTGGTCGCCGCGTGGCCCGAGCGCGCCGCGGCACTCGCCAACAGGTTCTGGCCCGGCCCCCTCACGATGGTCCTGCCACGGGCCGACGACGTGCCCGCAGAGGTGTCATCCGGGCTCGACAGCGTCGCCGTGCGCGTGCCGGCGCACGCCGTCGCCCGGGCGCTGATCGCCGCAGCGGACCGGCCGATCGCCGCGCCCTCGGCGAACCGCTTCGGCCGGGTCAGTCCCACCTCGGCCGCACACGTGCTCGAGGAGCTCGACGGCCGCATCGATCTCGTGCTCGACGGTGGACCCACGCCGCTGGGTGTCGAGTCGACGGTGGTCGATCTGCTGGGCGACGTCCCGGTGATGCTGCGCCCGGGCGGCGTCACGCTCGAGGACCTGGTCGAGGCGCTGGGCGAGGTCGGCCACGTCGACCGGTTCGTGGTCGAGGATGCCGCGAGCTCGCACGCCCCAGGCCAGCTGCTGCGTCACTACGCCCCCCGGACCCCGGTGGTGCTGGTCGACGGGGACGGGCCGACCGTCGACGCCCTGCTCGTGGCGCTGCGCAGCGCCGGTCTGCGCGCCGCGGCGATCGAGCTGTCCAGCGATCCGGACGAGGCGGCTCGGGGGCTCTACTCCGCCCTCCGTGCCGGTGACTCGCTCGACGTCGAGCTCCTGCTCGCGGCGGTGCTGCCATCCGACGGACTGGGCAGGGCCGTCAACGACCGGCTGTTCCGATCCGCGCACGGTCGGGTCG
>JAFAFN010000405.1 GCA_023423475.1 Actinomycetes bacterium
TTGCTGCTCGACGACCGGCGCTACGTCTGGGCGGGCGCGGTCGCCGCGATCGTCATCACGACCAAGGTGCCTGCGGCGTTCCCGGTCCTGGCGGTGGGGCTGTGGTGCTGGTGGCGCCGCGGCTGGCGCGACGCCGCCCGCTTCGGTGTGCCGACCGCCGTGGCGGTGGTCGTCGCCTACCTCGCCGCCGGCGGTGCGGCGGCGCTGTCCCCGCTGCGCGAGAGCTCCGGGGACGACAGCCGGTTCGCCATTTGGCAGCCGCTGCGGGACCACCGCGTCGAGGCGCTGCTCGACGACGGCGTCCGGTGGCGCCTCGCGCTCGACACCGTCAGGGACGAGCTCTCGACCGCCGCGCTGATCGCGGCGCTGGTCGTCTTGGCGATCGTGCTGTGGCGGTTCCGTCGCGCCGGCCACGCCGGTGAGATCGTCACGGTCGCCGGGGTGACGCTCATGGTCACCGCCACCTACGTCATGCCGTGGTACTCGGCCATGTTCCTGCCGGCAGCTGCGCTGGCCTGGCGTTCGCGCGCGAGCATCCTGGTTCAGTTGCAGGGGGCGTTCCTGTTGATCGCCTACGCCGCAGGGCCCGGACAGGATCCGACGACGTGGATCGGTCTCGAGATCGAGGAGCGGGCGATGTGGGTCAACCTCGCGCTGCTCGTGGCGCTGCTGTTGTGGGCGCGACCGCCCGAGAGCGAGCGTGACATGAACAACAGGTTACGGAAAAAGGTCGTTGTACAGTCCGACAGCTAGCCTCCGCCTACCAACCGATCCCCGACCACTCCCTCCGGAGGCAAACAATGCGACATCGTTCCCTCGCCGTCGTTCCGCTCCTGGTGACCGCAGCACTGCTGCTGGGCGCCTGCGGTTCCGATTCGTCCGACGACACCACCACGACCACCGGCTCCGACTCCGGCAGCAGCGGTGGCGAGCTCAGCCTCGACGGCGTCTCGCTGGTGTCCGACGGCAAGCTCACCGTCTGCTCGGACATGCCGTACAAGCCCTTCGAGTTCGAAGAGGACGGCGAGACCACCGGCTTCGACTACGACATCGTCTCGGCCATGGGCGAGCAGCTCGGCGTGACCACCGAGTTCGTCACGACGCCGTTCGACAACATCATCCCGGCGCTCGCCGCGGGCAACTGCGACATGATCGCCTCGGCGATGACCATCACGCCCGAGCGTGAGGAGAAGGTCGCCTTCACCGAGGCCTACTTCGACGCCGACCAGTCCCTGCTGGTGCTCAAGGAGAACGCCGACAAGTACGCGTCGCTCGAGGACCTCAAGGACCAGACGATCGGCGTGCAGGTCGAGACCACCGGTGCGACCTACGCCGAGGAGAACAAGCCCGAGGGTGCGACCATCAAGGAGTTCTCGACCGGCGACGAGATGTTCCCGGCACTGATCTCCGAGGACATCGCCGCGGCGCTCCAGGACCTCCCCGTCAACGGCTACCGCGCCGCCACCGCCCCGGACCAGTTCGTCGTCACCGAGACGTTCCCCACCGGTGAGCAGTACGGCTTCGCCGTCGCCAAGGACGCCACCCAGCTGCTCGACGCGCTCAACGCGGCACTCGCGAAGATCCGCGAGGACGGCACCTACGACACCGTGTACACCGAGTGGTTCGGCGAGAAGAAGGAGAACTGAGCACGTCCGACGGGCGGCCCGGGGCGACCACGTCCCGGGCCGCTGCGGCGCGCGCTGGTGCGCGCCCGCGTCGGATGACCGCGCGCAAGGCCGCCCAGCTCCGACGCTGGGCGGTCTACGCGTTCTCGATCATCCTCGTGGTGGTCATCCTCTTCAGCGCCGACTGGGCGAAGCTGCAGGAGACCTTCCTCGACCCGACGATCTTCGCCGACCAGTTCCCCGAGATCATCACCGTCGCGACGAAGAACACGATCGTCCTCGCCGCCCTCGCCTTCATCGGCGGCATCATCCTGGGCCTCGTACTCGCGCTGATGCGGCTCTCCGCGATCCGCCCCTACCGCTGGGCTGCGTTGGCCTACATCGAGTTCTTCCGGGGCATCCCTGCGCTCCTGACGCTCGTGCTCATCGGCTTCGTGCTGCCCATCGCGCTCGGCGTGCGGGTCAAGGAGCTGCTCCCGTTCCTGGGCAATTACGGCACCCCGGCCGTCGGCCTCGCCGTCGTCGCCGGCGCCTACCTCGCCGAGACCATCCGTGGCGGCATCGAAGCGGTCCCGAAGGGTCAGATGGAAGCCGCCCGCTCGCTCGGCATGGGCCACGCCCAGGCGATGCGCAGCGTCGTGGTCCCCCAGGCGTTCCGGGTGATGATCCCGCCGCTCACCAACGAGTTCGTGCTGCTGATCAAAGACACGTCGTTGGTGTTCGTGCTCGGCGTGGTCGCGGCGGACCGCGACCTGGCGTTCTTCGCGAAGTCCGCGGTGCAGGAGTCCTTCAACGGGACGCCCTTCATCGCCGCAGCGATGATGTACCTCATCATCACGCTGCCGTTGACCGCGCTGTCGCGGCACCTCGAACGCCGAGGTGCGACCTCGAGTCGCCGCCGCACACCCGGCACCGTGGGAGCGGTCAGCCCTGCCGCCGGTGCGGGCCCCGACGTCGGGCCCGGCACTCCGAACGACCAGGTGTGGGACGGATGACCGACGACAACTCCCCGACCGCATCCTCCGGCCAGGTCCCGGCGATCGAGCTGCGGAACCTCGCGAAGTCCTTCGGCGACCTCGAGGTCCTCCGCTCGATCGACCTCGAGGTGACCACCGGTGAGGTCGTGTGCATCATCGGGCCGTCCGGTTCGGGCAAGTCCACCGTGCTGCGCTGCGTGAACCGGCTCGAGGAGCCATCCGGCGGTGCGGTGCTGATCGACGGCGTCGACATCACCGACCCCGACTGCGACATCGACCTGATCCGCACCCGGATCGGGATGGTGTTCCAGCAGTTCAACCTCTTCCCCCACCTCGACGTCGCCGGCAACCTGACCATCGCCCAGCGCCGGGTGCTGCGACGTTCGAAGGACGACGCGATGGACACCGCCGAGCGGGTGCTCGCCAGGGTCGGACTGTCCGACAAGCTGCACGCCCAGCCGTCGCAGCTCTCCGGCGGTCAGCAGCAGCGGGTGGCGATCGCACGTGCGCTCGCGTCGGACCCCGAGATGATGCTCTTCGACGAGCCGACCTCGGCGCTCGACCCCGAGCTCGTCGGCGAGGTGCTCGACGTCATGAAGTCGCTCTCCGAGGAGGGCATGACCATGTTGGTCGTCACCCACGAGATGGGCTTCGCCCGCAGGGTCGCGGACCGCGTCGTGTTCATGGACGGCGGCGTGATCGTCGAGCAGGGTGCGCCGGACCAGGTCATCGGCGACCCGCAGCACGAACGCACCAAGAAGTTCCTCCAACAGGTCTTCGACCGCTGACATCCGGGACCGGTCGAGCGGGGATCATCCGATCAGGGCGATGCGCCCGACCCGCCGAGACGGCACGATGAGTCGTCATGGATCCACGGCCCCGCATCCCGCAGTGAACGAGCGAGCGACCGGGCCTGCCGGGCTGCACCTGCCGACGGGCTGGCGGATGCTCCAGCACCACGACGTCGGGCCGTTCACCACCTCGGCGGTGCTCGAATCCCCTGACGGAGAGCAGGTCGAGTGGACCTCTCGCCGCCACCGCAAGGGCCTCGGCTTCGCCGCTCGGCGCGATGGCGCACGTCCGCTCCGTCGGGCGAGCGCGACGAGCTGGTGGATCGGCGCGCTCTTCGCCATCGGGTCGATCTGCTTCGCCGTCGGCTCGCTGCCGCTGTTCTTCGACCACGTCGATCCGGCGGTCGACGCGTGGACGTTCTTCGTCGGCTCGATCTTCTTCACCTCGGCCGCCTTCCTGCAG
>JAFAFN010000417.1 GCA_023423475.1 Actinomycetes bacterium
CGCCGGCGCCGCTGGCCGCGCGAGCCAACTCGTCGTCAATGGAGGGACCGAAGCGGTCCAGACCGACGGCCAACAGGTCGAGGCCCCGTGCTGGCACCGTGCCGCGCCGCAGCGCGTCGATGACCTCGTCACGTCGCGCCTTGCTGGGGGCGGGTGCGTTCACGACGCACCGCCGAGGAACTGGGCGCGCAGCAGCGCTTCGTCGAGTCGTGCCTCCTGGGCAGTCGCGTCGACCGTGAGCACGCCGAAGCCGTCGACGTTCAGCACGCGGGTGAGGATCGCCAGGAACCCGCCGACCCGTCCGAGCGGCATGCCGGTCGCTTGGGCGATCACTGCGTAGTTGGCGACGCCGCCACGACGATGCAGCACGGCGAGTGTCGAACGGACCTTGGCGGCACCGGGCTTGCCCCGCCCGATCGCGCCGAGCTGCAGGGAGTACACATCGGAGCCCAGTACCTCGTCGACCCAGGTCGGCGCTGCCTCGACCTCAACGGTCTCGGCGGACTCCGCTTCTTGGGCGCCGGGTGTTGGCGGCTCGAAGAGTGCGCCTTGTCCCGCGCCGGGGTCGGTGGCCTTGGGCTTCGTCGGTCGGCGCGTGGGTCGCTTGGCATTGGGGGCCTCCTCGACGACATCGACGTGCAGGTCCCACCAGGCCGGTCTCGCGACCGACAGCAACTCCCACCCCTTGGGCAGTTCGACACCGGCCGGAGCGAAGACCGACATCGGAACGATGCACTCATCGGGTGTCGCTCCACCGTGGTAGCCGCCGTGTTTGGCCGAGTAGCGCAGGTCGTCGTGCCACGGGGCGAGCACACCGCGTTCGTCACCCAGGAGGACTCGTGGGCCTCGCAGGAGTACCTCGTCGTCAGATGGGTCGCGGTCCGCGACACGCCAGCGGTCGCCCCCCTCCCCTGCTCGAGCGACGTCGCCCTTGCCGTCGAGCCCGACGCCGAGCACGTGGCCGTGGTCTGCGGTGATGATCACCACTCGGCCGACGGCAGCAGCGGCCCGCAGCAGCGCCGGCAACGGCCCGAGGTGCTCGATGCGGTACTCGGGGTTGAAGGTGCCTCGGCTGAGCTCGTCGTCGATCGTGTTCACGACCGCCGCGACGACCCGGGGTCCGCCCTCCCCCAACGCCGCCGCGACGTGCGGCGGCAGTCCGAGACCGACCCCGCTGACCAGGTCGGGGCGGTGGTGCACGACCATTGCCGGCGGCCCGTCGAGCTTCGAGATCTTCGCATGCTTCGGCAGCTCTCGCCTCTCGTCCGCTGCGGCACCGATGCGGGGCCGGCCCGAGAGCAGGGACGTACGTGATGCCTCGGTGACCGTCGGCAGTGCAGCGAGCGCGACGCGGCGTCGGTCGCTCCGGCCGATCTCCTTCAGACCGAACTGGGCGAACTGATCCGCGAGCTCGAGGAATGGAGCGAGCCCACATCCGTCGAGCACGACCAGCAGCGTCGGGACGTCCTTCGCGAGCGGTGCGACCACGTCGCCCAGCACCGCCTCGACCGCGACGAGCTCGGACGACGGCAACTCAGCGGCGGTCCCGTCGGCGGTCCACCGTGCGAGCGCTTCGGCGAACGCACGATTGCCCTCAGCTCTACGTTGGTGCGCCGCCTCGCTGATTCGTCGGAGCGCCGCAGCGAACCGCGGCGGCGTGTCATCGCCTTCGCCGACTCTGCGGCGGGCGGCGTCGACCCACGCACCGTCGGCGAGATAGGCGTCGACCGACTCGGCGAGCGTCAGCGTGGGCTCGGCGCCGGTGACAGCGCTCGCGCCGGTGCCGTGCAACGAGCTGACCGGGTCGCGCAGCCACGACACCAGCCGTGCGGCGAGCTGCGCACGTTGCGCGCGGGGGCGACCCGGCTCGGTACCTGCGATGCGGTGCGTCATGACTCGGTGCACGGCTCGACGCAGCGCGTCGGCGTCGGCGGGTCCGTTGTCGTCCAGCGCTGCGTCGAGCAGCACCGCGAGCTGGTCGAGTCGCGCTTCGAAGCTGACGCCCAGCACATCACTCGCGTCCGGCGAAGCGCCCTGCCAGTCATCGACCAAGGCTGATCCGGCGTGTTCGATGTCGAAGACGCTGGCGAGCTGGTCGCCGCCGATGGTGGACAGCTCGCCGAACGCTCGCTCCGCGGCACGGGCCCAGGCGTCCAGCGCGCCGTCAGTCACGGCATCACATCCCGTGAGGTCTTCGATGCGTGCCTGTGCTCGGCTGCCGCTGGTCGATCCGACGACGGTGCGGGCAGCGAGCCCGGCGGGCAGGCACCGCTCGCCTCGACCCTGCGCGATCGCACCGGTGACCAGCTGGCCGGCGGGACCGAGCAGGTCGCCGAGCGTCGAACACAGCGACGACACGACGCTCGGATCCGCGGACTCGACCTTCGAGGTGAACGAGCGGTCTGCGGTCGCCAGCAACAGGCGCTCGAGGGTGATGCCGTTGGCGCCGAACACCGCACCGACCAACGCCCGGAGCGCGGCGTCAGCGGAAAGGACCACAGCGCCCGCAGGCAGGGACTCCACGGGCACGTCGAGCAGCGGATCGGCCATCCACGAGAACCGTGGTTCACCGAACGCCGGGTCGAGCGTCCTGGCGCCGAACCGCTGACGTACCGCGTCCCACGGGCTGAGCCCGAACAACTTCGGCCGTACGAAGCGCCCGAGCAGGTCGGCACCCAACTCGCCCTCCGGCACGTCGGTCAGCAGCACCAGCGTGGCGTTCGGGTCGCCGGCTGCAGCTGCGTCGAACTCAGCGATCGCTCGGCGTGCGGCGAGCGGGCTCGGGCAGGGCTCGACGCGGATCGTTCCGACCACCGTGTCGGACAGCGCACCGAGGTTCCACACGGGCGTCGCCTTCACTCCGACGACGAACGGCTCGGGGTGCGAGCGGCCCTTCATGCCATCGCGCAGCTGCCGCACGAGCTGACGGATCAGCTCGGAGGTGGCAGCTCGAGTCGGCCGGTCGGCGGTGACCGCAGGGGTCACGATGGCGTCTCGCCGGCGGAACGGATGACGATGTCGAACGGCCCCTTGCCGTGCTTGCCGTCCTTGATCTCGTCGCGGAGCGCCTTGAGGCGCTTCGCAGCATCGGCGGCGCTCAACCCCGACTCAGCAGCGATCTCGGTCGCGGCCCCGACGACCGGGTCCTGCCCCCCACTGGGTGTGGGACCGGGCGGCACGATGACCGGCGGGGCCTCGGTGAAGACGATCGAACGAGCCTGCGCGACGAGATCGCGAACCTGGGGGGACAGCGCCTCGACGTACTCCTCGGTATCGAGCAGCTGGCCGAGGCGCTCGCCGATCAAGGCACCGTCCTCGCGAGCCATCGCGACAGCGAGCAGCTTCGTGTCGATGCCGGCGATGGTGCCGTTGATCGCCGAGGCCGACTTGACCGACGCGCCGATCGCTTCGGGGCTCGGAGTCATGTCGGCGGCGAGGAACGCCTCGACCTTGTCGAGATCGCTGCCAGCGGCGGCGACTGCGCGCAGCAGCTGCGACGCGTGCTCCGCGGTGGTGATACGTGCGACCTGGTCGGATCCGACCAGGGCAGCGAGCGTGGCGAGCTCGCCGCTCAGCGTCTCGACAGCAGCCAGGTGTTCAGTCGCGGCAGCTGTCAGCGCACCGCTGAGTTTGGCGAGCGCCACGGCCGACGGCTCCGCCGGCAGACTCGCGAGTCCGAGCACCCGTTGAGCTCGGTCGACCACCGACGCCCAGTCCTCAGCGCTGGGCAGATCCTGGGTGACGACTTCGAAGTGATCTCCAAGGCCATCGATCGTGACGCGGGCCGGGCCGCCGTGGTCGGTGAACATGCGGTCGGTCGCCGCGGCCCACACGATCAGCACCAGGTTGGCCAGCTCCTTGCTCAGGCCCATCGGCGCCGGGTCGTCGATCCAGGCCCGTAGTTCGGCGACGGTCACGTGGCCCTCGGCCCCGGACTGGGTTCGCTCTGCCAGCTTTCGGGTGAAGTGGGACTCCCATCGCTGCGAGACGTCGAGGAGGAACGCCTGCTCGGACTGCACGCCGAGGCGGAGCGGGTTGGCGATGCGTGCCATGACCCGCCGGTCCGCGGTCGCCACCTGCGGGATGCGTCGGTCGGGCGCCTCCAGCGCTGCGTCGCACACCTCTCGAACGGTGCGCAGATCGGCAAGGCGGACCTCTGCGTCGATCTGGGGTGCCGCCGGGTAGCTGTGCTCGAGGGCCTGTTCGAAGACCTTGTCCAGGGCCTCACGCAGCGACGTCGCGACCGGGGGGCGCACGGTGAACCCGCTGAGCAGGCTCGAGAAGTGGTCCGCAAGCGCGTGGCTCGAATCCACGACTGCGGCATCGGGTGTGCCGAGACCGTAGGCCTGCTTGAGCGCGGCGATGACCCGGCTGCGTGCCGCGTTCTGCTGGGCTTCGAGCTGCGGGCGTGCGGACTCGCGCGCCTCGGGGCTCAGGTGACGTGTCGCCTCGGTGAACCGTTCGCTGCTCTGCCCCGGGACGGGAAGGAGGTGGTTGAGCCGCACGAGCGCCCCGAGCTGCGCTCGCATCTCGGCGGTGAAGAACGACGGGATCCAACACAGCGTGCGCCACTCGTTGCCGAGCTCCCTGAGCCGGGTGACGCGTGCCAGGTCTTCGTGGGGGCTGTGGCCTTCGTCGTCGAAGGGGAAGTCGATGACGATCTTCCAGGCGGTGCCGGTCGACGCGAAGGATGCGTCGTTCAGCTCTGCGGTGTCGCGAACGTTGCCGAACACCAGGTCGGCCTGCCGTCTGACGCCTCGCCACAGGTGGGTGGTCGACTGCATCAGCTGGTCGGTCGATACGCCAAGCTCTTCGGCGAGCAGATCGCGCACCAGCTTGCGGCGACTGCCCAGGTTGTCGACGCTGCCGACCGAGTCGAGGATCGCTCGGGTGTCGACTTCGCTCAGGACCAGGTGCACCGTCGGGTTGTGCGGGTCACCGCCGACCTGCAGCTCTCCGGCGCGTGCCGCCCAGGCGTTGAGCTTGGTGACGACCACGCCGACCTCCATGCCCGGCACGGGGCTCGAGATCAGTCCGTGGTTGAGGGCGACGAGCTTGCGGGCGGTCAGGTTCTGGAACGGCCGGGAGTGTGGCACCAGCGCCGCCAGCAGCAACGTCTTGACCAGCCGATCGTCGGTCACGAACGCGGCCGTCGGCCCGTCGGTCGCGATCGACGCGTCGGTCAGCCCGTGTTCGGCGAGCAGCATCGGTCGCAGCGACGTCGTGTAGATGCGGCGTGCCGACTCGAACTGCGGCTTCATGGTGTCGGACAGTGGCTCGTCGCTCTCGGCGAGCACGTCGAACAGGTCGCCGACGGGCACCAGGTGGCCGACCTCGAGGGTGTCTCGATGGCGCACCAGCAGGTCCAACAGGACCCGCAACCCGGTGCGGGTCCGCTGCAGCGCGCCGGCGACGTCGACCACGACGTTGAGGAACGCCGGTGAGAACGGATAGGTCAGGCGGAAGTCCGCGTCGGTGCCCGATTCGCCCCGCAGCGCATCACGCTGATCGTCGGTCAACGCGAGGGCAGCAAACGCCGATGCGAGCGCCTCGGCGCCAGCGTCGTCGACCGGCTGCAGCAGTCGATGGTGCGCGACGACGGGCAGGTTCGAGT
>JAFAFN010000484.1 GCA_023423475.1 Actinomycetes bacterium
CGTCAGGCTCGTTCCGACTACGACCGCGCCGAGACGATCGAGCAGACCGCCGAGATGGTGACCGCAGCGGGCGGGCTCGGCGTCGCCTCGGTGACCGACCATCTCGACCCCGACCAGGTCGCCGCGCTCGTCGCCCGCATCGAAGCCGATCACGGCCGACTCGACGTGCTCGTGAACGACATCGGCGGTGAGCACTACGTCGACTTCGGTCAGCGGATCTGGGAGTACGACCTCGACCGCGGGCTCCGCCTGCTGAGGGCGGGATTGGAGACGCACCTGATCACGAGCCACTTCGCGCTCGGGTTGCTCTCGCGGCGGCCGGGTGGACTGGTCGTCGAGATCACCGACGGCGCCGAGAGCTACAACTCGACGCGCTTCCGCGAGACGGTCTTCATGGATGCCACCAAGAACGCGGTGAACCGACTCGCGTTCGCCGAGGGCCACGAGCTCGGTCCACTCGGCTGCTGTGCCGTCGCGGTCACACCGGGGTGGCTGCGCTCGGAGATGATGCTCGAGGTCTTCGGAGTGACCGAGGCGACGTGGCAGGACGCCACGACGCGAGAGGTGACCGAGGGGGAGCCGGCGCCGCAAGGGTTCGCGGTGTCCGAGACACCGACCATGATCGGCAGGGCCATCGCTGCGTTGGCCGCGGATCCCGATCGGCAGCGGTGGAACCAGGGCTCGGTCACCTCCCACGAGCTCGCAGAGCACTACGGCACGACCGACGTCGACGGCTCGCGTCCCGACGCATGGCGCTACCTCGTCGAGGTCGAGGAGCAGGGGCTCGATCGGTCCCCGGCCGACTACCGGTGATCTCCCGGTGGTGATCCCGGGGTGACCCGCTACCTTCCGTCCATGGAGCTGGCGGCGGTGGTGTTCGACTTCGACGGGACCCTGGCCGACACCGAGTGGCCGATCTACGAGCGGGCTCACTCGGCGGTCGCCGTGCTCGGCGGAGACCTGACCGTCGAGCTGTGGGCCACCCACGCGGTCGGCGTCTCGCAGGGCGAGCCGTTCTGGGACGGCATCGCCGAGGGTCTCGGGATCGACGCCGCGCAGTCCGACTTCGAGGAGGCGTTCGCGTCGGTGAACCACCTGCCGCTGTTGCGGGACTCGGCCGAGGTCACCGTCGGTGCGGTGGACCTCATCGTCGAGCTGCACGACGAAGGGGTACCGCTCGCCGTGGCATCGGGCAGCGGCCAGGAGTGGGTCGAGCACCACCTCGGGCGCTTCGGTGTGCTCGATCGGTTCTCCAGGGTCGTGGGTCGCGATCACCCCGAGGTGACCGCTGGCAAGCCGGCGCCCGACCTCTACCTCGTCGCCGCAGCCGAGCTCGGCGTCGACCCGCGCGACGTGATCGCGGTCGAGGACAGCGCACGGGGTATCGCCTCGGCGCGCGCCGCCGGGGTGGGTGCGGTGGTCGCGGTGCCGACCCGACTCACCGTGCACCACGACCTCTCGGGAGCGGACCTGGTCGTCACCGGCCTGTCCGAGCTGAGCGTCGCCACGCTGCAAGCCCACCGCTGACCGCTCACCCGGCCAGAAGATCTGGTTGTACATATATACGCAGAGGCGTATGGTGATCGCATGCCGGTCGCTGACGTCCTCGATGTGCTCGCCGAGCCGACGCGACGCCGCATCCTCGATGCGGTGCGCGACGGCGAGCGCTCGGTGGGTGAGCTCGTCGACGAGGTCGGCATGCACCAGCCCGGTGTGTCCCGGCATCTCAAGGTCCTGCGCGACGCGGGGCTCGTCGAGGTCCGCCGCGACGCGCAGCGCCGTCTGTACCGGGTGCGCCCCGAGCCGCTGATGGAGCTCGACGCCTGGCTCGAGCCCTACCGCCGCGAGTGGTCCAACCGGCTCGACTCCCTCGAGCGCCATCTGCAGCGCACCTCGGCCCCGGTCGTCGCCAGCGGCGACGACCTCGACACGACGGACCTCACGTGAGCATCTCCGATCCGGCCCGCGACGGCCTGCTCGAACGCACACCCGACGGCGGTGTCATCCGCTTCGAGCGGCAGCTGCCGTTCCCGATCGGCGACGTGTGGAACGCGATCACCGACCCCGAACGGCTTGCGGACTGGTGGTTGCCGTTCGACGCCGACATCACCGTCGACCTGCGAGAGGGCGGTCAGATGGTGTTCGTCGGCCGAGACCTGGAGGAGCCGATCACCATGACCATGACCATCAAGCGGGTGGACGCGCCGACGCTGCTCGAACACACCCACGCCGATCCGAACTCCCTCATGCGCTGGGAGCTCGAGTCGACCGACACCGGCTGCACGCTCCGGCTCAGCCACTTCGTCACCGACGCGGACGAGGCCGTCGACAACTGCTACATCGTCGGTCTTCACACCTCGCTCGGGCGACTCGTGCCCCTGCTCTCGGGCGCGCCGATCGCCTGGGACTGGGACGAGTTCGCCCGCTCGCAGTCGGCCTACGCCGAGCTCGGCTTCGCTCCGGAGGTGACGGCGTCGTGATCCAGTTGCTGAGGGTCCAGAACTTCATGGTGTCCCGCGACGGCTTCGGCTCCGGTGAGGGGCAGAGTCTCGAACGGCCCTTCGGGCACGCCGACCCGGCGCAGCTCGCATCGTGGGCCGGGGCGACGGCCCACTGGCCGGGCCGCACCGAACCGGGCGGCACCCGCGGTCTCGACGACTACTTCACACGTGACTTCGCCCGGAACATCGGTGCCGAGATCATGGGTCGCAACAAGTTCGGCCCTCAGCGCGGACCGTGGGAGGACCACGAGTGGCAGGGCTGGTGGGGTGACACGCCGCCGTTCCACACGCCGGTGTTCGTGCTGACCCATCACGCTCGGCCGAGCTTCACCCTGGACGACACCACGTTCCACTTCATCGACGCAGCACCGGCCGACGCGCTCGAACAGGCGAAGGCTGCGGCCGACGGCAAGGACGTGCGCCTCGGCGGGGGAGTCCAGACCCTGCGGGAGTTCCTCGACGCCGACCTGGTCGACACACTGCACTTCGCGGTCGCCCCGGTCGACCTCGGTCGTGGCGAGCGGGTGTGGGACTCACCCGACGAGCTGCTCGACCGGTTCCACCTCGAGACGGTGCCGAGTCCCAGCGGGGTGACCCACCTCATCTTCTGGCGACGCTGAGGTCGATCGAGCGCGGCCTGCCGGCCAGGGCCGTCAGTCAGTCGGGCAGCACGCGGAGCTCGTCGAGCCGGATCGTCTGCCGACGGACACCACCGTCATCGCAGGAGCCCTCGTCGACGCTGATGACACTGAACTCCACGGTGCCGCGGGTCTGCTCGATCCCCGATGAGATCCGGAGATCCAGGCGACCGTGCATGAGGCTGTCGTTGTGGGCGACGATGTCGACGTTCGCCTCGGTGCCGTCCCCCCAGACGATCTTCGTCCGGTCGACCTCTGCCGTCGCTCGGGGCGCGTCGCAGCTCAGCGAGTCGAAGACGATGTCGAAAGACTCGAAGGTCGCGGTGGTGCCGCGGGGCTCCGGGCACGAGAACGT
>JAFAFN010000549.1 GCA_023423475.1 Actinomycetes bacterium
GACGCGCAACCGCCTGCTCGGGGTCGCCCAGTAGCTGGCGGGACTCAGCACAGGGACGCGCAACCGCCTGCTCGGGGTCGCCCAGTAGCTGGCGGTCCGCTTCGGTGTCACACCCTGTCGGCAGACTCGTGGCATGTTCGATCAGGCGGCCGCGATGGCGACCTTGGAGCGATTGCGAGACGGGTTCGCCGAACGCATCTTCGAGGAGGACCTGCTCGAGCGGTTCGGCGTCCCGACAGATCTCGCGCCGACGATCTCCGCACTCGGGGCCGCCTCCGAGCGCGACGTCACGGCGCTACGCGATGCCGATCTCCAGTCGACCGTGGTGCAGCTCGAGGCGGCCCGTCGACTCATCGATGCGGCGTCGTTGCGTGCGTTGGCAGAGCTGGATCGTCGTGGCACCAGCGACGTCGACCGCGGCCTGCACACCGGCGCGTGGCTCGCCGAGGCGACCGGCGTTCCCGCCGGGGTGGCACGTTCACGGGTGCGCCTCGCCCGCGACCTCACCTGCGGTCTTCCCGAGGCCCTCGACGCACTCGGCGTCACCCGTCTCGGCGAACACCATGCACGGGTGCTCCTGACCGCCGCCGCCAACCAGCGCACGCATGACCTCTTCATGCCGATGGTCCCCGACCTCATCGATGATGCCGACACGATGCCCTTCGACCTCTGGAAGGCGAAGGTCACCACCATCGTCGCCCTGCTCGACGCAGACGGTCCCGAGCCCGAGGACCCCACCGAGGACAACCAGATCTCACTCACCCGCGGGCACGGCGGACGCTGGCGCCTGCGTGGCGACTTCGACGCTGCGACCGGTGGCGCCATCCGCGAGGCCCTGGAGCGTCGTGCAGATGCCCTCTTCCGAGCGCGCCACGCTGACGAACAGGTCGCCGGGCCGGACCTCATCACGCCGTCACGACGGCGGCTGCTCGCCCAGGCACTCTTCGACATGGCGCGTGCCGACCACGCCGAGCGCCACCCCCGCGCCGCCACCGCTCCCGAGATGGTGCTGCACCTCGACGCGGCCGACACCGACCAGCTCACCGACGACGCCGGCATCCGCATCGGTGACACCCAGCGGCGCACGTTGCTGTGCGACCCGATGCTACGCGGCGTGGTGTTCGGCCTCCATCGAAGGGTGCTCGACGTCGGCGACCTGCAACGACTCGTCACCGCCGCCCAGCGCCGTGCACTCGATCGCCGCGACGGCGGCTGCGTGTTCCCGGGATGCGACGCCCCCGCTCGATGGACCGACGCACACCACGTCGAGCACTGGGCCGACAGCGGCCCGACCGACCTCGCGAACCTCGCCAGCCTCTGTCGACACCACCACGGCGTGTCGCACCGCAAGGGCTGGACCATGGGTGCCACCGACGACGAGTGGTTCTACTGGCACGCCCCGACCGGGCGAGCGTTCTGGTCCCAACGTCACGGCATCCAACGCAGGGGCGCCCCACCGCCGCCGCTGAGCAGCTAGGAACGAACTGCCGTTGTCCCGCCCTCCCCTACCACCGCCTCGGCGGTGGCAGCGGCGCGTGCGCCGAAGTCGGCGACCTCAGTCCTGCAGCTCGGCGAGCAGCGAGTCGGGGATGTCGAAGTTCGCGTACACGTCCTGCACGTCGTCGTGCTCCTCGAGCGCATCGATCAGCCGGAGGATCGGCTTCACGACGTCGGCCGAGTCGAGCTCGACGAGGGTCGACGGCACCATGGTCAGGTCCGAGGACTCCACGGCGATCCCGGCCTCTTCGATGGCGGCACGGACCGCCGAGGTGAGCTGCGGCTCGCAGGTCACGGTCCACATGTCGCCACCCGAGGCCACGTCCTCGGCGCCGGCGTCGAGGGCTGCGAGCATCAGCTCGTCCTCGTCGACCGACCCGGGCACGCTGATGACTCCCTTGCGCTCGAACTGCCACGCCACCGCACCAGGCTCCGCGATCGAGCCGCCGAGCTTCGAGAAGGTGGAGCGCATCTCCGGGCCGGTCCGGTTGCGGTTGTCGGTCAGCGTCTCGACGTACACGGCCACTCCGTGCGGCGCGTAGCCCTCGTAGTTGACCTCTTCGTAGTTGACGCCCTCGAGCTCGCCCGTGCCTCGCTTGATCGCACGTTCGATCGTGTCGAGGGGCACCGAGGAGTCGCGCGCCTTCTGGTACATCGTGCGCAGCGTCGGGTTCATGTCCGGGTCGCCGCCGCCGTTGCGAGCCGCGACTTCGACCTGACGGATCAGCTTGGCGAAGAGCTTGCCGCGCTTGACGTCCGCCGCACCCTTCTTGTGCTTGATCGTCGCCCATTTGGAGTGGCCCGACATGTCGCTCCCCGTGTCGTCGTCTGGTGCACGACACCGTCGGCGTCGCGCAGGAGGTTGATTCTGCCCTCAGTTCGGCAGTTCCAGGAACTTCTGGTGCACCCGCGAGTCGCCTGCGAGCTCGGGATGGAAGATCGACACCATGATTCCACGCTCGACGACGAGCGCAGGGTGTCCGTCGATCGAGGCCAGCACCTGCACACCGTCGCCGACCTGCTCGATGACGGGGGCACGGATGCAGACCGCCTGGAACGGCGTGTCGAGTCCGTCGATCTCGATCTCCTCGGTGAAGGAGTCGACCTGACGGCCGAAGCCGTTGCGTCGGGTCGTGATGTCGATCGCCGACAGGCAACGCTGATCGGCCCGGCCGTCGCGGATGCCGCTGGAGAGCAGGATCGCGCCCGCACAGGTGCCGAGCACCGGACGTCCGCTCGCGACGAGGGCTTGCAGCGGCTCGATCAGCTCGAAGCGCTCGGCGAGCATCGACATCGTCGTCGATTCACCACCGGGCACGACCAGACGGTCGACGTCGTCGAGCTGCTCGGGTCGACGCACCTGCACCACGGTCTGGCCGAGGGACTCGAGCACCTGCTGGTGCAGCGCGAAGGCGCCCTGCAGTGCGAGGACCCCGGTCGTCACCAGCCGCGGTCGGCGAGCTTGAGCTCGAGGTCGTCCATCCCGATGCCGGTCATCGGGGCGCCGAGCCCGCGGCTGACCTTGGCGAGGATGTGCGGATCCATGTAATTGGTCGTCGCCTCGACGATCGCCTTCGCACGCGGCGCGGGGTCGTCGGACTTGAAGATGCCCGAACCGACGAACACGGCCTCGGCACCCAGCTGCATGGCGAGCGCTGCGTCCGCCGGGGTGGCGATGCCACCAGCGCAGAACAAGGGGACGGGC
>JAFAFN010000555.1 GCA_023423475.1 Actinomycetes bacterium
CCCCGGGGGGGGGGCCCACGACGGCTCGGAAGACCCGCACGTCCGGGTAGTCGGGATCGAGCTCGACGACCCGCTCGAAGTTGGCGGCGCCGCCATCGACGTCGTCGCTGCGGATCATCGCCCATCCCTGGTAGGTCAGCGCCTCGACCTGGTCGGGTGCCGACTCGAGGATCTCGGCGTAGCAGTCGATGCCCTCCTCGGGCTCCTGGAACGAGATGGTCTGGCATCGGGCCAGCTCGGAGCGCTGGTTGTTGACCGCGCCGGTGATCGGGCCGTCACCTCGTTGGCCCGACGACCGGGCCACGAAGATGCCCGTGCCGATGGCCAGCACGAGCACGCCGAGCACGATCGCGATCGTGACCGCCGGACGGCGTGGCGGGGCCGACGCGCGCAAGGCGCTGTGCTGCTCGTCGAGCGCCTCGAGCACCGCTGCGGCGCGCACGGTGTAGTCGTCCTTGAGCGTCGTGTAGTCCTGCTCGTCCATGTCGCCCGCGGCGAACTCCCGCTCGAGGTCCTCGAGCGAGCCGAGCAGGTGGTCGCGCTCCTCCTCGAGCAGCGCGAGCTCGTCGAGGTCGAGTCGTGTGCCGCGTGGCTCGGTCATGTCGCGTCGTCGCCGCGACGCTCGGCGAGCGCGGCAGCGACGCGGGCCGACTCGGCCTCGGTCACCTCGTGGGTGCTGCGCTCGCCCCTCCAACGACGGAACGTGGCGGCGAGCGTCAGCAGCGCCAGTGCGACCACGACCACCGGGACGACCCAGACCAGCGCGCCGACACCGGTCGACGGCGGGTTGAGCAGCACCCCTGGGTAGGAGTCCGCGAAGAACGACAGGATCTCGTCGTCGGTGCGGCCCCGCGCCATCTGGTTCGAGATCTCCTCGCGGAACTGCACCGCGCCGGCGGACTGGGACTGTGCGACCGACTCACCCACGCACTGCTGGCACTTGAGCTGCGCGGCGAGCGCGAAGAGGCGTTCGTCGCTGGTGCCCTCGGTGGGCGGGCGCCCGGCGGCCGAGGCGATGAAGCCGACGGCGACGACGCCCATCAACGCCCACCACCACCACTTCTGCCGTTGCGGGTGCCGGGTCACGAGCCACCCGCCTGGCCTCGTGCGACTGCGTCCTGCTCGACGAGCAGGTCACTCAGGTCGTCGGCCTTCACACCACCGTTGATCTTGACCACCACGGTGCCCGACGGGTTAATCAGGAACGACTCGGGCAGCTTCTTCACGCCGTACTCCAGCGACGCCGTCTGCCCCTCGGTCATGACCGGCCAGTCGCCGCCCTTCTCGGCGAAGAACTTCTCGACCTTCTCGGGCGCTTCGTCGTAGACGACGCTGACGACCTGCACCTCGCCCGCATAGCGCTCCGAGAACTCGATGAGCTCGGGGTGCTCCACGATGCACGGTCCGCACCAGGTCGCGAAGAAGTTGACCAGCACCCACTGACCACGGTGGTCGTCGATGTCGAAGTCCTCGCCGGAGATCGTCGGACCGCTGAGCGCAGGGGCGAGCTTGCCGAGCAGCGGGCTCGACGGCTCACCCTTCTCGCCACCGGGGCTGACGGCGAACAGCACGACGAGCGCCATGACGGCGAGACCCACGATGCCGGCGATGATCGGGGCACGACGAGAGCTGGTCATCGGTCGGCCTCCACGGCCTCGGTCGGATCGACCACGTCGGTCGTCGCCTCGTCGGACTCGGCCGTCGGATCGGTCCCGGTGACGGCGGCGTCGTCATCGTCGGCGGGTCGATCGGACTCGATCGGCGCGGGTGCCGAGACGGGATCGAGCGGGTTGCGGCGTCGGCCGGGGAACAGCGACAACGCCGTGCCGACCACCATGATCAGGCCGCCGATCCAGAGCCAGAGCACCATCGGCTGGACCATGACGCGCAGCCCCAGCGTGGGGTTCTCCTCGCTCGGGGCCCGCACGACCGAGAGCATCACGTCCTGGGTCGGCCCGGTGCGCACCGAGGGGGTGCCGACGGTCATGCCGGAGCGGTAGCGGTTGAGGCTCGGCTGGTAGATCTGTCCGCCGTCGACGCGCACGTCAGCGATCAGCTCGATGCGGTTGTCCCGCTCGACGGTGCGCGAGTCGAGGAACTCGAGCTCGTGGCCGGCGACCCTCGCGGTCTCGCCCTCGGCGAGCGAGAACTCGCCCTGCTTCAGGAAGCTCATCGACGCGGCGAGCGCGACGGCCAACATGATCGTGCCGAGGTGGACCACCATGCCGCCGTTGGCCCTGCCGACGAAGCCGCGCCAGCCCTGACGTCGAGTGGCGAGTGCGATCTGTCGGATCGCCGAACCGGCGGCGAACCCGCCGAGTCCGAACGCGAGCAGCGGCGCGACGCCGGTCGCACCGATCGCGACGGCGAGGGCGAGGGCCGCCAGTCCGGTCCAGGCCGGCCACCAGAGCCGGTCGCGCAGCAGCTCGCCGCTGGCCTTGCGCCAGGGCAGCACCGGGGCGATCGCCATCAGCAGCAGCAGCACCAGCCCGATCGGCATGGTCATGCGGTTGAAGTACGGCGGGCCGACCGACAGCGTGTCACCGCGGGTCGCCTCGATGATCAACGGGAAGACGGTGCCGAGCAGCACGACGAAGGCGAACGCGGCGAAGATCACGTTGTTGGCCAGGAACGCACCCTCACGCGAGAGCGGCGAGTCGATGCGACCGACCGAACGCAGCCGGTCGCCACGCCAGCCGATGAGTCCGACGGAGACCAGCACGATGAGGGCGAAGAAGCCCAGCAGGACCGGACCGATGCCGCCGTCGGAGAAGGCGTGCACCGACTCGACGACACCGGAGCGGGTCAGGAAGGTGCCGAGGATCGTGAGCGAGAACGTGGCGCACAGCAGCGACAGGTTCCAGACGCGCAGCATGCCGCGACGCTCCTGGACCATCACCGAGTGCAGGTACGCGGTGCCCGTCAGCCACGGCAGCAGCGACGCGTTCTCCACCGGGTCCCATCCCCAGTAGCCGCCCCAGCCCAGCACCTCGTAGCTCCACCAGGCACCCAGGATGATGCCGGCGGTGAGGAAGCCCCAGGCGAACAGCGTCCAGCGACGGGTCTCGACCAGCCAGCCCTCACCGACGCGCCCGGTGACGAGCGCGGCGATCGCGAAGGCGAACGGCACCGTGAAGCCCACGTAGCCGAGGTAGAGCATCGGCGGGTGGAAGGCCATCAGGATGTGGTTCTGCAGCAGCGGGTTCGGGCCCGGCCCGTCGAAGCCCGGCGGCGGGCTGTTGGCCAGGAACGGGTTCGACACCGTCAGCATCAGCCCGAAGAAGAACACGGCGACCACGAACATGGTCACCAACGCCCACGCCACGAGCGGATCCTCGAGGCGGTTGCGGAACTTGTTGGCGACCACCGCGATGTAGCCGGCCAGGATCAGCCCCCACAGCAGGATCGAGCCCTCGAGCGCCGACCACATGGTCGCGACGTTGAACAGGAACGGCGTCGCCGATGATCCGTGCTCGGCGACGAACAGCAGCGAGTAGTCCCGCTGGGCGAGCGCGAGCTGCATGGCGACCACGGCGGTGATCGCGCCGATCAGCACGATCAGCGCATAGGCACGACCCAGTCGCAGCTGTCGCGGGCGACGCTGCAGCAGACCGCTGAGCAGCACCCCGATCCCGAGGATCGAGCCGCTGAACGCGACGATGACACCGGCGAGGCCGAGCGCCCGGTTCACCGTCGAACCGGACCGTTGGCGGAGTCGTGGATCACCCGGCGGCCTCGGAACGACGATCTGCGTCCTCCTGCGCCTCGCGCAGTCGGGCGTCGTTCTCTTCCTCGTAGGTGCTGTCGTGCTTGATGAGGATCTTGTCGCTGCGGAACTCGTCGCCGTCGAAGGACCCCTCGATGATCACGGGGATCTCCGGCTTGAACAGCTCCGGCGGGTCGCCGCGGTGCTCGACCACCAGCTGCTCGTCGCCGAACGCGATCAGGAAGGTCACGCCGGTCTCGGTCTCCTCGATCGAGCCGTCGATGACGTTGCCCTGCATCCGGAAGCGGTCCGTGCCCAGCTCGGGGCGCAGCTCCACCGCCTCGTCGACGTTGTAGTAGAAGGTCGACGCGTCGGTGAGCCCGTTGAAGAGCACCACGCCGAGGGCTGCGACCAGCACGACCACACCGGCGATGGCCAGGCGACGGCGCCCGGACCCGTCGCTCGAGGAGTGCTCGCCCGTGCGGGGCGTGATGTCGAGCCCACTCGTGGCGTCGGCGGATTCCTCGTCGTCGACACCGGCACCGAGGTCGCTCACATCCACCTCCGGTCCTCGGGCGGGACCGATTCCGAGAGCCGGCGCCCACGACGGATGATCGCCACGGCATAGATCGCGATCGACCCGCAGGTCACCCCCCAGGCAGCGATGATGTAGGCGGTGACGTTCACGAGGTCGCTCCTTCGACGCGGCGTGCTGCGATGGCGTGGTCCAGACCGGCGTCCGCCGCCCGCTCGGCCAGGAAGGCGACGCGGAAGCGGTGGATCAGCAGCCAGGCGAACACGACGACACCGGCGACCAGCGACAGGTACATGGCGACCAGCTGGGTGCCGCCCATCTCGGGGTCGATCGTCGACATGACGGTGCGTCCCTGGTGGAGTCCCCGCCACCAGTCGACGGCCTTGTGCACGATCGGGATGTTGACCACCGCGACCAGACCGATGATGGCGCTGCGGGTGGCGCGGGTGCGGGCATCCGCGGGGATGGCACGGACGGCCAGGTACCCGATGTAGACGAGCAGGAGCACCGCCGAGGTGGTCAGCCGCGGCTCCCACTCCCAGAAGGTGCCCCAGGTGGTCTTGCCCCAGATCGCACCGTCGATGATCGTCACGGCGAAGAACAGCACGCCGAGCTCGGCGGAGCTGGCCCCGAGCAGGTCCCAGAACTCGGTGCGCTTCCAGAGGTACATGGCCGACGAGACGGCCGTGATGATGAAGGCGATGTACGCCACCGACACCGTCGGCACGTGCATGTAGATGATCCGGATCGTCTCGCCGAGCAGCCGGTCGGGCGGGCTGATCACCAGTCCGTAGAGAGCGGTGAGCCCGACGAGCACGAGCGCCACTGCGCCAAGGACCTTGGTGCCGGTCGAACCGGTGCCGAGCGGCGCCGGGCGATCGGCGACCGAGGGAGCGGGCTCGGGGGTGTTGGTCGTCGGGTTGGTCATGCGTCCTCCAGGAGCGGCCGGAACAACACGGCACCGAGCACGAGATACGCGACGGCGAAGACCGAGAGCAGGCCGACCCACGACCACCCTCCCCCAGCTTCGTGGCGGAGGCCAATCTCGAAGCCGCGTGTTGCTGAGATCAACACAGGTGCCAGGAGTGGCAACAACAGTACGGGAAGTAGCGTGTCGCGGCTCTTCAGGCGTGCGGACAGCGCGCCGTAGATGGCGCCTGACGCCGCGATCCCCGCCGTCGCGGTGATCGAGACCAGCGCCAGCAGGCCGATCCCGCTGAAGCTGACGTCGTAGAGCACGGCGACGCCGACCGCCAGGACGACCTCGAGCACCAGGAGCTGCACGACCAGAGCTGAGACCTTCCCCAGGAAGATCGCGGAGGGGGACAGCCCGGAGAGCCGGAGCGCGTCGAGCACCCCGTCGTCGGCCTCGAGGGCGAAGGTGCGCTGCAGGATCAGCACCGAGGAGAAGAGCACCGTCACCCAGAACAGACCGGGTGTCGCGAGCTCGAGCACGTCGCCGTCGGGGTCGAGCGCGAACGCGAAGAGGAACAGCACCAGCACGGCGAACGGCAGGACCTGGGCGAGCCCCACACGGGACCGCAGCTCGAGGCGGAGGTCCTTGACCAGCACCAGGCCGATCTGGGACACGAAGGCGCCCATCAGGCGATCACCCCGCCGGAGATGGTGACGGTGCGGTGGGCGATGCGGTCCGCACGGTCGGCCTCGTGCGAGGCGAAGAGGACGGTGGCACCCACCGACGACGCCTCGGTCATGAGCTCGTCGATGACGTCGCGGCCGTCGGCGTCGAGCCCGGCGTGCGGTTCGTCGAGCAGCCACAGCTCGGGGCGGCGGCACACCATCGACGCGAACGAGACACGTCGTCGCTGGCCCGTCGACAACGCCCGGACCGGGAGCTCCCACAGGCGCTCGACGACCCCGAGGCGCACCAGCGCGGCGCGTCCCTCGTCACGGGTCGCACCGGCAGCACGGGACCAGAAGTCCAGGTTCTCGGCGACGGTCAGGTCCTCGTAGAGGAACGTCGCATGGCCGAGCAGACCGACCCGTCGGCGCACCGCGGCACGGTTCCGGGTGAGGTCGCGGCCGAGCACCTCGACGGTGCCCGAACTCGCCGGCACCAGGCCGGCACACAGCTTGAGCAACGTCGTCTTTCCGGCCCCGTTGGGAC
>JAFAFN010000566.1 GCA_023423475.1 Actinomycetes bacterium
GTTCATCCCCTCGGCGATCCGCGAGGCGGTCGACCTGCCCGTCGTCGGCGTCGGACGATTCAAGGATCCGCTCCAGGCCGAACGTGCGCTCCAGGAGGGCCAGTGCGACCTGGTCGGGATCGTGCGAGGACAGATCGCGGACGCCGACTTCGTGCGCAAGGCACGCGGCGGGTTCACCGACGACACCCGGCTGTGCCTGTCCTGCAACCAGGAGTGCGTCGGCCGCATGGGCCTGAACCGTTGGCTCGGCTGCATCGAGAACCCGCGCACGGGGCGTGAGTCCCAGGGCGTGGGGATCGCGCAGCCGGTGACGCTGCGTCGCAAGGTGCTCGTCGTGGGTGCCGGCCCGGCGGGCATGCAGGCCGCGCTCGCTGCGGCCCGCAACGGCCACGAGGTCACCGTCTGCGAACGTGACGATGCCGCGGGCGGCCAGGTGCGCCTGGCGGCGTCGGTGCCCAACCGCGCCGAGTTCGGTGACCTGGTCCGCAACCAGCTCAACGAATGCGCACGACTCGGGGTCACCTTCGACTACGGCGTCGAGGTCACCCCCGACGAGGTCGCTCGACGGGGAGCGGACGTCGTGGTCGTGGCGACGGGGTCGACCCCTGCGGCGCCGTACTGGGTGCCGGGCGACGCCGACTGGATCGTGGATGTGCGCGACGTGCTCGAGGGGCGCGCTGCGCCGAGCGGTTCGGTGGTCGTCGTCGACGAGCTCGGGTTCCACCAGGCCACCTCGGTCGCCGAGCTGTTGGCGGACCGGGGCTGCGACGTCGAGGTCGTCACCCCGGGCATGGTCGTCGGCCAGGACCTGGGCATCACGCTCGACATGGAGACCTGGTGGATCCGCGCGGATGCCAAGGGCATCGTGCAGACCACCGACTGCGGCGCGATGGGTGCATCGAGCGAGGACGGGGTGCACACCCTGAACCTTCAGCACCACCCGACCGGTCAGCAGCTGACACGCCAGCCCGACTGGGTCGTGCTCGCCGTACCGTCGAACCCGGCCGACGAGCTGTACCACCAGCTCAAGGGCGCCGGCGTCGCGGTCCAGCGAGTCGGGGACGCCGTGGCCCCGCGACGCGCCCACGCCGCGGTGATCGACGGCGAGCGGGTGGGGGCGGGGATCAGGTGAGCGATACCGTGCCGCCCGTGTCGCAGGCCTCCCCATCCAACGAGACCCCATCGAACGAGACCCCGTCCGCCGTCACGTCGATCCTCGCCGTCGTTCCCGTGCGAGGGGGCGTGCTGCCCCTCGGTGCGCTCGAAGTGGTGGCCGAGGCCGCCGGCTCGGTGCTGCTCGTGGGTGAGGACGCAGCGTCCGCGGCGCTCGAGCTCGCAGGGCTCGCCGCCCGGGTCGAGGTCTGGGACACACCGGGGTTCGCCCCCGGACGCTGGGCCAGGGCGCTCACCTCGCGCCTGGCCGCGGTCCACCGGATCCTGCTGCCCGCGTCACCCGACGGCCGTGACCTGGCGCCCCGCATCGCCGCCGCGCTCGAACGCCCGCTCCACGCGGGTGCCATGCAGCTCGACGACCATCGGGTCGTCACGGTCCGACACGGCGGTCGGGTGCTCGCCCACCAGCCGGTCGGCGGCGCCGCGGTGATCACCTTCCAGCCGGGGGTGCGCAACGTCGAACGCGACGGCGACGCGCCGCCGACGGTCGTGGAGCTCGAGCTGCCCACCGAGTCCGACGCACCGGCCGACCGTGACGCCACCGTGGTCGAGGTCCTGCCGCCCGACGTGACGACCATGGACCTGTCCGAGGCACCCCGGATCCTCGGCGGCGGCGCCGGTCTCGAGTCGGCCGAGCGCTTCGCCCAGCTCAACGAGGTGGCGGCGACGCTCGGTGCGTCGATGGGGGCGACCCGTGTGATCACCGACCGGGGCTGGATCTCCCACGATCGACAGATCGGCACCACCGGCGTGGTGGTCGACCCTCGCCTGTACCTGGCCTTCGGCATCTCCGGCGCGGTGCAGCACACCGCCGGCCTCGGCCAGCCGGACCACACGATCAGCATCAACACCGACCCGCACTGCCCGATGATGGAGCTGGCCGACCTCGCGGTGGTCGCCGATGCGAACGCGACGCTCGACGAGCTCGCCGACCGACTGGGGGTGCAGCGACCGTGACGGACTTCGACGTGATCGTGGTGGGCGCAGGCCCCGCCGGCGCCGCGGCGGCGCTCGAGCTCGCCCGCGCCGGGGTCTCGGTCTGCCTGCTCGAACGTGGCCCGTTCCCGGGATCGAAGAACATGTACGGCGGCGTCATCTACGGCCGCATCCTCGACACGCTCCTGCCGAACTGGTGGGAAGAGGTGCCCGTCCAGCGGTGGGTGACCCGTCGCTCGACGATGATCATGACCGGCAGCCAGGCGCTGACCGTCGACTACCGGACCGAGTCCTGGGGGCGACCGCCGTACAACGGCATGACGGCCTTCCGGCCGGAGTTCGACGCGTGGCTCGCCGGCAAGGCGACCGACGCAGGCGCCGTGCTCGTCACGTCGACCACCGCGACGGGACTGCTGCGAGAGGGCGTCGGTCCCGACGGCACCGGCGGACGGGTCGTCGGCGTGCGCACCGACCGACCGGACGGCGACCTGACGGCATCGGTCGTCATCGCGTGCGACGGCGTCAACTCGTTCCTCGCGAAGGAGGCCGGCCTCTACGGCGAGACCGATCCTGCGAACTACACCGTCGGTGTGAAGCAGACGATCACCCTGCCCCGTGACGTCATCGACGAGCGCTTCGGCGTGCGGGGCGATCACGGTGTCGACATCGAGATCATGGGCTGCACCGGGAACGTGCCGGGCGGCGGGTTCGTCTACACCAACCGCGACAGCCTGGCCGTGGGTCTCGTGCTCAGCCTGCCGGCGCTCGCCAAGGGCGGCCGTCGCCCCGAGGAGCTGCTCGAGGACCTCAAGGTGCACGACGCGATCGCGCCGCTGATCGACGGCGGTGACGTGAGCGAGTACTCGGCGCACGTCATCCCCGAGGCGGGCTACGACATGATGCCCGAGCTCGTCGGCGACGGACTGCTCGTCGCCGGCGACGCGGCGGCGATGTGCCTGGCGGCGGGGATCTGGCTCGAGGGCGTGAACTTCGCGATCGGTTCCGGGGCCGCAGCGGGCCGGGCCGCGGTGCGTGCCGTACGCCGCAAGGACGTCTCGGCCGCAGGGCTCGCGTCGTATCGCTCGCAGCTCGAGTCCAGCTTCGTGCTGCAGGACCACAAGAAGCTGCGCCAGGCGCCGCACATCGTGATGGGCGAGTTCGCGCAGCAGCAGGCCCCCGGTCTCGTGTGCGGCGTGGCCGAGGAGCTCTTCACCGTGACCAACCCGGTTCGGAAGCCGGGAGCGCTCAAGATCCTCCGGACCGAGATGCGACGCAACGACGTCAAGCTGCGCACGGCGCTACGGGACGGCTGGCGTGCCCTGCGGTCCTTCGGCTGAGCTGGGGACAGGAGCGACGAACGTGGCCGACGCAGCCGAGCAGTACCCCGACCTGAGCTTCGAGTCCCTGATGGGCTCGGTGGAGTTCCGCGTGCACGAGCGCGCCCACATCGTCGTGGACGACCGCAAGTGCGTCGACTGCTCGGTGCGGGGCTGCATCGCGGCGTGCCCGGCGAACCTGTTCGTGCCGACGGCGGACGGCGGCATCCTCTTCAACTACGAGCAGTGCTTCGAGTGCGGTACCTGCTACCTGGTCTGCAACGAAGAGGGCGCGATCACCTGGAGCTACCCCGAGGGTGGGCACGGCGTCGTGTTCCACAGCTCATGACCTCCGTCGAGGTCGTCGTCTGCGTGAAGTGGACCGACCTGCGTCCCGTCGTCGACCCGCTGCACGGTGCGGTGACCGCGCAGACCCACGGCGAGGGCTTCTCGTCGTCGGACCGTGCCGCGCTCGAGGTCGGACTCCGGCTGGCCGACTCGTGGGACGCCGAGGTCGCACTCGTCGCACTGGGCCCTTCGGCGGCGGACGGAGCACTCAGGGAGCTCGCCGCGTCCGGCGTCGCCCGCGTCGTGCGCGTCGATGCCAGCACCGACCTCCCGAGCGACCAGGTCGCCGCCCTGCTGGGCGCGGCGATCACGGCGATCGCCCCGGGTGACGACCGGCTGGTCCTGTGCGGTGACGCGAGCGCGGACCGAGGCTCGGGATCCGTCCCGGCATTCCTCGCCGCAGCGCTCGACTCGTCCCAGGCGTTGGGGTTGATCCAGGCGGCGTCCGATCCGGACGCGTCGGTCGGTGCCGTCGCCGCGCTGCGACGCCTCGACGGCGGACGTCGAGAGCGACTGAGCGTCGCCGCACCCGCGGTGCTGTCGGTCGAAGGTGGCGCAGGTGAGCTCCGCCGTGCATCGCTCGCCTCGTCGTTGGCCGCCCGTGAGCTCCCGGTCGAGGTCGTCGTGCCCGTCGGCCGCCGGCAGGCCGAGACGGTCTCGTTGTCGCCGTGGCGCCCCCGTGCACGTGTCGTGCCGGCGCCCGAGGGCGATCAGGCGCTCGACCGGATCGTGTCGCTGACGGGTGCGCTCGTGGACAGGACCCCGCCCCGCACCGTCGTGCTCGAGCCCGCTGCGGCCGCGGACGAGATCCTCTCCCAGCTCCGTGCGTGGGGATACCTCGACGAGCCCGGCTGATCGGTGGCGACCCACCTGTCGGACCTGACCTGGCCCGACGTGCCGAGCTCGGCGCTCCTGGTCGTGCCGACAGGGAGCTGCGAGCAGCACGGCCCCCATCTGCCGATGGACACCGACACTCGCATCGCGGAGCATCTCGCCGCGGCGCTCGCCGAGGCCCGCGACGACGCGGTGATCGCACCGAGCCTCACCATCGGTGCATCCGGGGAGCACCAGTCGTTCCCCGGGACGCTGTCGGTCGGGACGCTCGCGCTCGAGACGGCCGTGATCGAGCTGTGCCGTTCTGCGCTGCCCCCCGAGGGCTCGTCGCATCCCTCGCCGTTCACCGCCGTCCTGTTCGTCAACGGCCACGGCGGCAACATCGAGGCCTTCGGTCGGGCCATGGCGCTGCTTGCGCACGAGGGACGCAGGGTCGACGTCTGGCACCCACGGGTACCCGGGGGTGACTCGCACGCGGGACGCACCGAGACGTCGATGATGCTGCACATCGACGCCGACGCGGTGCGGGTGGACAGGATCGAACCGGGCAGCACGGCCCGCTGGCGCGAGATCGGCCCCACCGTGGTCGCCGAGGGTCTGTCCGCCGTCAGCCCGAACGGCATCCTCGGTGACCCCACCGGAGCGAACGCGGACGAGGGCGCCGGCATCGTCGCAGGACTGGTCGCCGAGCTGATCGAGCACGCCGATCGATGGCACCCGGTGTGAGCGATCCGGACGGGTCGCCGGGGCGGTTCGTCCTCGACCCCGCGGTGCGGCGCACCGGTGACGGACGACTCCTGGTCGGCGGCTCGCCACGACGGCTGTTCCGCCTCACCGCGGCGGGCGCCGAGCTGATCGATGCGCTGGCGGACCGTCGCCCGCTCGGTCCGGGGACGTCGTCCTCGACCCTGGTGGCGCGGCTGCTCGACGCCGGCGCACTGCATCCCGTGCCCGAGCCCGGCGCCGGTCCCTTCGATGCCACCGACGTCACCGTCGTCGTGCCGTGTCGCGATCGACCGGACGGACTCGACGAGCTGCTCTCGTCGCTCGCCGCGGCCGGTGACCGGCACGCCGGGGTCGTCGTGGTCGACGACGGCTCGCTCGATCCGAGCGCGACGGCAGCGGTCGCGGCGCGCCACGGTGCCCGACTGCTCCGGCGCCAGCGATCCGGTGGCCCGGCAGCGGCGAGGAACGAGGGCACCGCCATCGTGCGGACCCCGCTCGTCGCGTTCATCGACGCGGACTGCTTCGTCGCACCCGGCTGGCTCGGGCCGCTGCTCGCCCAGATGGCCGACCCGACGGTCGCGATCGCGGCCCCGCGGGTCCGGTCGCTGCCCGCCGACGCCGACGGATCGATCGCCGCCTCGTTGGCGACCTACGAGTCGAGCCGCTCGCCGCTCGACCTGGGGTCGGTGCCTGCGCCGGTCCGACCGGGCGGCCGAGTCTCGTACGTGCCGAGCGCGGCGATCCTGTGTCGTCGCGACGCGTTCGAAGCGGTCGGGGGTTTCGACGCGGCCATGCGCGTGGGAGAGGACGTCGACCTGGTGTGGCGACTCGTCGAGGGCGGGGACCGGGTGCGCTACGACCCCCGGTCCACGGTGTGGCACCGACCACGCCCCGACCTGCAGAGCTGGCTCGACCAACGTCTTGGTTACGGCTCGTCCGCCGCGGCACTCGAGCGACGACACCCCGGCGCGGTGGCACCCGCGGCGATGTCGCGTTGGAGTCTGGCGGTCTGGGCGCCGGTGCTCGTCGGGCATCCGGCGATCGGTGCCGCCGTGGCCGCGGCGACGACGGTCCAGCTAGGGCGGACGCTCGGTGATGTGCCGTCGTCCGAGGTCGCCCGACTCGGACTCGGGGGACATCTGGGTGCAGGTCGACAGCTGGCGACCACGACCGTGCGGGTCTGGTGGCCGCTCGCGCTGCTCGCGTCGCTCACCGGTCGGCGCGCACGGCGAGCCGTGGCGGCCGCCGTCGCGGTCACCGTCGTCGACGACGCCCTCTCGGTCCGTCGAGCGGGTGGCACCCCGACGCTGCGCACGGCGCTGCTCGGCCTGCTCGACCACACCGCCTACGGGGCGGGCGTGTGGCGAGGGGCGTGGCGCGAGCGCTCGTGGCGGGCGCTCCTGCCAGCCATCGGTCGCTGACGTCGATCGACAGGCGGCCGCGCTCAAGTTCGGAGTCGATTCCTGCCGATGCGCGACGATGACCCCGCGCCGACGGTCACGTCGACTCATCCTGTTCCCTGCTGCACTCGCCGTGGCTGCCGTCGTCGCGGCGTGCGGTCCGACGGCACCGCCGGGCCAACCGCCCACGACCCCGTCCTCGACGGCCCTGCCCACGACCGGCCCGCCTTCGACGACCTGTCCGATGTTCCCCGCGGACCACGTCTGGAACGCGAGCGTGACCGGCCTGCCGGCGCACGCCCGTTCCGCCGCATGGACGCAGTCGATCGGGACCGGTGATCCGCTCAAGGCGGACTTCGGATCGGGCCTGTGGAACGGCGGGCCGATCGGCATCCCGTTCACCACCGTCGGCGCAGGTCAGGCACCTGCGTCGATTACCTTCGACTACGCCGACGAGAGCGATCCGGGTCCCTATCCGATCCCCGACGGTGCACCCGTTGAGCACGGTTCGGACCACCACGTACTCGTCGTCGACGAGTCGACCTGCACGCTCTACGAGCTCTTCGACGCGACGCGGCTCGGCGCCAGGAGATGGTCCGCCGGTTCGGGCGCTCGGTTCGACCTGAACGGGTACGCGCTCCGGCCGGACGGGTGGACCTCGGCCGACGCCGCGGGGTTGGCGATCCTGCCGGGACTGGTCCGCTACGACGAGGTCGCAGCGGGCGAGATCGATCACCCGATCCGGTTCACGGCGCAGTTGACCCAGCGGGCCTACCTGTGGCCCGCGCGGCACTTCGCCAGCAGCTCCACCGACCCGAACCGGCCGCCGATGGGGGCATGGTTCCGGCTCCGCGCCGACTTCGACACCTCGGGAATGGCACCGCAGGCGAGGGTGATCGCCGAGGCGCTCAAGGAGCACGGCATGATCCTGGCCGACAACGGTTCGGACCTGTTCATGTCGGGTGTGCCCGACCCGCGCTGGGACAACGCCGCACTGCGTCAGCTGGCAGCGATCACCACGGCGGACTTCACCGCCGTCGACGCCTCGGGGTTGATGGTCCACCCCGACTCGGGCCGCATCAGGCCCTGATCTCGACCGGCACCCCGAGGGGCAGCTTCCCCGCCAGCATCTCGATGTCGGCGTTGCGCAGGCGGATGCAGCCGCTGCTGGCCTTGGTGCCGATGCTCGAGGGGTCGTTCGTCCCGTGGATGCCCAGCGAGCCGGGTCCGCCGTCGAAGGACTCGAAGGTGTCGGAGAAGCCCGAGAGCACGTACGCGTAGGGCCCGTACGGCCCGTTCGAGGTCAGCGGCTGCAACAGGGTGGTCGTGTAGAACAGCCCGCCCGGGGTGGGGGCGTTGTCCCTCGCGACGGCGATCGGCGCCTCGAGCACCCGCTGGTCGCCCTGGAAGACCTCGAGTCGGAACTCGCTGAGCGACACCACGATGCGCCAGTCGTGCTCGACCGTGCGGACGTCGGACGAGCGGACCCAACCGGTCGAGCCGTTCGGACGGACCGGCAGCAGGACCTGGTGCCATCGACCGTCCGGCGAGGTGGCGAGCACCAACAGGATCAGGTCGACGGGGACGTCGGAGACGAGGGTGGGGTGGTCGAGCGAGGTCCGTGCCGTGGCCGCGTTCGGCGCGTCGAAGATCTCGAGCTTCGCCGTCACCGGCGTGGCCACCTCGTAGGGAGCGGCGGGCAGCTGAGGACCCGGGATGGTCGTGGCAGGCGCTGCGGTCGTCGTGGTCGTCTCGACCGGCTTCGCCTGGGCACGTGCGATCGGCGGTGGCCGTTCGCCCGACCGCGCCGAGTCCGACGCCGTGGCGTCGGTCGACGAGCACGAGGTCGCGAGGACCAGGACTGACAGCGCCAGCAGCGACAGGGCCGCGGTCGCGAGCGTTGCTGCGGTGCGACGAGGGGCCGGTCGGCCACCTCGGCGCACGGGTGAGGGGCTCAGCCCGTCACCCGGGGGTTGGCACGCACCGGGGTGGCG
>JAFAFN010000028.1 GCA_023423475.1 Actinomycetes bacterium
GTGCACGTGCCATCGGTTGTCGACGACGTCAGCCGTTCAGGTTCTGGGCCACGAAGTCCCAGTTCACGAGCGAGTCGAGGAACGTCGTGATGTAGTTCGGTCGAGCGTTGCGGAAGTCGATGTAGTAGGCGTGCTCCCACACGTCGATGGTCAGCAGCGCCTTGGCGTTGTGCTTCATCGGGAGATCGGCGTTCGAGGTCTTCATGATCTCGAGACCGGAGCCGGCGTCGACGAGCCATGCCCAGCCGGAACCGAACTGCGTGGTGGCGGCTTCCTTGAACTTGGCAGCGAAGTCGTCGTAGGAGCCGAAGGCGGAGTTGATCGCGTCGGCGACCTCACCGGTGGGGGCGCCGCCACCCTCGGGCTTCATCGAGTTCCAGTAGAAGGTGTGGTTCCAGACCTGGGCGGAGTTGTTGAAGAGCCCGGCGTCGGAGTCGAGGATGACCTCCTCGAGGGACTTGCCGTCCGCGTTGTCGTTCGTCAGGTTGTTGAGGTTCGTGACGTAGGTCTGGTGGTGCTTGCCGTAGTGGTACTCCAGCGTCTCCGCGGAGATGAAGGGGGCAAGCGCGTCCTGGGCGTACGGCAGCGGCGGAAGCTCGAAGGCCATGTGTCCGTCCTCTTTCGGGTCGTGTGGTTGGACAGTCGTCTGTGATGGACAGTGGCCACGCTACTGCACGGCCACGGCCCGAAAACCCGGTCCGCCCCCGGCATGTTCCGAGGAACGTGCAAGGGGCGGATCGATCGTTCCGACCGGTACCGATCAGGTACCGGTGAGACTCAGGTACCGGTGATGAAGCGGATGATCGAGATCCACATCGAGATCTCGCCCGGCGTGCACGCGGTGCTGAACACCGCCACGGTTCCTGCCATCGCCGCCAGCGATGTGTTGCGTCGCATCTTCGCGCTCATTGCCACTCCCCAGGTGTGTTGAAGGTGCGGGCAACGTAGCACCGGATCGACCACCTGAACCACATTCACAGACGAATGTTCAACGGATGGACGCTCGCCGGCGGATGTCCGGCGGGCCGGTGTTCAGCTGGTCGCGACCGGCTCGTCGTCGCGGTCGGTGTGCACCGGCACGAACTGCAGCGCGATCCACCCGAGCACGACGCTCGCCAGGAGCAGCCACCACGTCGACGTCGGGGGCATGACCAGGTCGAAGAACTGCGCCACGAAGGGCAGCACCACCGCCAGGACGGTGGCCGCGGCCATCGCTCCCACGAGCACCCAGCGCCACGGCGGCAGCGAGGAGGTGAGTCGGACGAGGATGCCCAGTCCGACCCCGAGCAGGGTCACGGTCGCCGCGGTGCGCGACTCGGTGAGCGAGCTGGCGTCGTCCGCCCTGGCGACGAAGTACGACACCAGCGCGCACGCACCGGCGATGAGACCCGCGGGGATCGCGAACCGCACGACGCGTGGCAGGAACCCGGGGCGGGCACGTCGCGGGTCCGGGGCCAACGCCAGGAAGAAGCCGGGGATGCCGACGCTGAGTGCTCGGACGAGCGTGAGGTGTCGAGGCAGGAACGGGAACTCGACACCGAGCGCCGCGATCGTCAGCGAGATGAGGACCGCGTACACGGTGCCGTAGATGAAGAGGTTGGCGGCCCGCTCGACGCTGTTCATGACGCGTCGACCTTCGGCGAGCACGCTCGGCAGCGACGAGAACCGGTCGTCCATCAGCACCAGCTGCGCGACCGACCGACTGGCGCCCGACCCGGAGCCCATGGCGATGCCCATGTCGGCGTCCTTGAGCGCGAGCACGTCGTTGACACCGTCGCCCGTCATGGCGACGACGTGGCCCTTCGACTGGAGGGCCTTCACCATCGCCCGCTTCTGGCGTGGTGTGACCCGACCGAACACGGCGTTCGTCGAGAGCACCTCGGCGAGCTCGCCGGTGTCCTCGGGCAGCGTGCGGGCATCGACGCCGGTGCCGGCGTCCGGGACCCCCGCGCGGGCGGCGACGGCGGCCACGGTGCCCGGATGGTCCCCGGAGATGACCTTGAGCTGGATGCCCTGGCTCTGGAAGTACGACAGCGTCTCGTGTGCATCGGGTCGGATCTCGTCCTCGAGCAGGACCAGCGCCAGCGGCTCGAGCCGCGTCGGCAGGGTGTCGTCGCCGATCGCTGCGGCGGCGGCGAGCAGGACCACCCGGTGTCCTGCGTCGGCCTGGGTGGCGACGCGTTCGCTGATCGACGCGGCGAGCTCCGGTTCGGCCGACGCGAGCAGGAACTCGGGGGCACCGAGGTAGAGCGCTCCCCTGTCGGCGCCCAGCGTCGCGGCGACGCCATCGCCCGAGAACGCCGCGGCCGACCACTTGCGGGCGGACGAGAACGGGATCGTGGCGTCGACGGTCCAGGCCGGCACGTCGGGCAGCTCACGACCGATCGCCGCGAGCGTGGCGTTGGGGTCGGGGTCCGACGCGGCGAGCGCGGCGAGGGCGGTCCGTGCGGCCGACTCGGACCCGTCCCCGACCGCCTCGATCCCGGCGACCACGATCTCGCCGGTGGTGATCGTGCCGGTCTTGTCCAGGCAGAG
>JAFAFN010000033.1 GCA_023423475.1 Actinomycetes bacterium
GTCGACGACATCGACGGCGACCGGTTGATCGACGCACTGCTCGAGTCCGTGGAGACCACGTCCTCGGCGGCGTGAGCCATGGTCGCGGCGGTGCTGAGCGCCCAGGAGCTGGCGGCGATCGAACGACTCGCGCTCACGCCGGATCGCCGGGTGCCCGGATCGGGTAGCGGACCCCATCGCTCGCGCACCCGCGGACGATCGCTGGACGTCGTCGACTGGCGGGAGTACCAGCCGGGTGACGACCCCCGGAGCATCGACGTGCAGGCCTGGGCACGACTCGACCACGTGCTGGTCCGCCTCTACGAGGCCGACGTCGATCTGCGGGTCCAGCTCGTGGTGGACACCTCGGCGTCGATGGGTTTCGGCGGACGTCTGCACCAGGCGTCCAGGGTCGTGGCGGCACTGGGTGTCGCGGCGCTCGTGCGCAACGAGACGGTCAGCATCTGCACCCTCGGCGACGCCGTGCCGCGGCGCTTCCGCGGTCGGGGTGCGATCCCGGCGGTCCTCGCGATGATCGGCGACTGGCGCGCGGACGGCCCGACCCCGTTGGTCGACGTGGCCAGGACGCTCGGCGCGACCACCCGACGCGCCGGCGTCGTGGTCGTCGTGTCGGACTTCCTCACCCCGGGTGCACTCGAGGCGATGGATCTGTTCGCCATGCGTCGGGAGCAGGTCGTCGCGGTCCAGGTCGTGTCGAGCTCGGACGAACGACCCGACGCGCTGGGTGAGGTGCAGCTCGTCGACGCCGAGACCGGCGACCGGGTCGACGTGGACATGAGCCCGGAGGTGGTCGACGCGTTCGCCGCTCGACGGGTGGCCGGCCGGCGAGCACTCGCGGCGCGCATGGCCCGACACGGTGGACGTTCCGTCGTGGTCGACAGCGAGGACGACCTGATCACCTCGGTGGTGCCGTCGCTGATCGGCCGCGGCGTGCTGCGATGAGCTTCGCGTCGCCCGCGGGGCTGTGGCTGCTGACGCTCGCGCTGCCGATCGTCGCGCTGCACGTGCTGCGATCCCGGCGCACCGAGGTGGTCGTCGCGTCGACCCTCGAGTGGCAGGAGCACGACCGTCCCGTGTCGTCATCTCAGCCCTGGCAGCGGCTGCGCTGGTCGATCCCGCTGGTGCTCCAGCTGCTGGTGGTCGCCCTGCTCGCCGTCGCGCTGGCCGGACCGGTGATCGACACCGGCAGGGTCAGCGCGCAGCGACTCGTGGTCCTGGTCGACACGAGCGCGTCGATGGCTGCCACCGACGGGACACCTGACCGCCTCGCGGACGCCCTCGACGAGGTCGTGGCCGTGGCGGGCGACCTCGGAGCGGGCGCGACGGTCTCGATCGTGACCACCGGTGCGCCGGCCCAGGTGGTCGCCACCGACGTGGCACCCGACGAGGTGGCATCCCTCGTCGAGGGCATCGAGGTGTCCGAGGGCGGCTTCGACGGCGAGGTCGCCTCGTCCCTCGCGCTCGGACTCGACCAGCCGGATCGCTCGGTCGGCTACGTGCTGGTCACCGACGGCGGCCTGCGGGCGAACGACGTCGATCTGCTCCCGGCCGGGACCGAGGTCCGCACGGTCGGGGAGCGTGCGAACAACCTGGGTGTCACCAACGTCGTGGTCACCGACGCCGGCGCGTCGATGCACGTGCAGGTCACGGTCGACAACGCAGACGTCGATCCGGCAGCGACGGTCGTGCGCGTCGACGTGGACGGCCGCTCCGAGGCGTCCGAGCCGGCGACGGTCGACGGGCGCGGCTCGACCGAGGTCGGCCTGGACGTCCCGCGGGGCGAGCGCATCGACGTGCACCTCGACTCCGACGACCTGCTCGACCTCGATGACCACGTGTACGCGGTCGGCCCGGATGCCCGCACGTTGTCGGTGCTCCAGGTCGGCGCGCCGAACCCGTTCCTCGACGCGTTGACGGGCTCGGTCCCGTCGATCGAGGTGACCAGGGTCGACTCGCTGGACGCGCTGCCCGAGGCGGAGCGCGACGGCAGCGGCCACGACCTGATGATCCTCGACGGCGTCGCCGCCGACGTGGCCCCCGTCGTGCCGTGGTGGTCGATCGCCTCGACCGGCGCACCGGGTGTCGAGGTGCTGGGCACGCTCGACGCGCCGGTGCCGGTCCTGGTGCGATCCGACAACGAGCTGCTCGACGGTCTGGACGTCGCCGAGCTCGCGATCTCCGAGTCGCAGCGGCTGTCCGCTCCGGCCGCCACGACGCTCATCGGCGCCGAGGACACGCCCCTGCTCGTGTCGGGGCGCGTCGGGGCGGTGCCGTTCGTGCACCAGGGCTTCACGCTCGAGAGCTCCAACCTCGGACTGCTCCCCGCGTTCCCCGTGCTCGCGGAGCGGATCCTCACGTCGCTGGGTGGTGCCGAGCAGTCGGCCGGCGCACTCGGCGTCGGCGATCAGCTCACCCTCGACGTGGGCAGCGAATCGGTGGTCACCTCGCCCTCGGGCACCCGCATCGTCGTGCCGGCCGGGGGAGTGCCGCCGGCGCTCGATCGCTCGGGCGTGTGGACCGTGGAGTCCGAGGCGACCGGACGCCGCTCGATCGTGGTCAACCCGGCCCCCTCGGAGTCGGACATCTCCCCGACGGACGGACTGGCCGTGCCGGGGGTCCCCCACGAAGAGGTCGCGGACGGGGTCCCGGTCCAACGTTCGCTGCTCGTGTGGATCCTGGCGCTGGTCGTGGCGGCGGTCGTCGCCGAATGGTGGTTCGCGGCGCGGCGCCGGGGAGTGGCTCGTCGGCAGTGGCGGGTCGCCGCGGCGATGCGGGCCGCGGTGCTCGCGCTGGTGCTGGTGGCGCTCGTCGTGCCGGTCGTGCACCGCAACAGCGGCGCGGTCTCGGTGATCGTCGTGCTGGACGTCTCGGACTCGATGGGCGGCGCCCGGGACGACGCGGTCGACCTCGCCGCCGAGGCGCTGTCGCGGATGCCGAGCGGTGCCAGTGCCGGGGTCGTCGTGGTCGGCGGCGACGCGTTGGTCGACGCCTCGGTCAGCGAGCAGCTGAGCTGGAGCGGTCCGAGGGTGAGCGTCGACGGTTCGGCGACCGACCTCGCTGCTGGCTTGCGCATCGCCGGAGCGATCGCACCCCGTGACCACGCCCGTCGTGTCGTGCTGATCTCTGACGGCCGACCGACGACGGGTGATCTCGACGCCGAGGTCACCCGGCTCGAACGTGCGGGTGTGCGCCTTGACGTGGTGCCGATCGAGTCGAGCGTCGGTCCCGACGTGATGGTGATGTCGCTCGATGCACCTGATCGTGCACGCGCCGAGGAGTCGATCGAGCTGCGCGTCCGGATCCGAGCCACGACCGCGCAGCTCGTGACCGTCGCGTTGCAGCGCGACGGCGTCGAGGTCGACCGCCAACTCGTCGAGGCGACCGCGGGCGACTCCGAGGTGACGTTCCGCCAGCCCGCCGGTGACACGGGTCTGGTCCGGTGGTCGGCCAGCGTGTCGGGCCCGGCCAACGGGATCACGCAGAACGACCGGGCCCGGGCCTCGACCCGCATCGAGGGCAGCGCCGAGGTCCTGGTCGTCGAGGGTGCTCCGGCCGAGAGCGCCGCGTTCGTCGAGTTGCTCGGCGCCACCGGGGCCGAAGTCACCGTCGTGGCGCCCGAGGAGCTGCCCGACCTGTCGGGACTGGCGGCGAGCGACGCGGTGGTGCTGGTCGACGTGCCCGCATCGTCGCTCTCACGCGACCAGGTGGCGTCGCTCGTGACCGCGACCGAGCAGCTCGGCACGGGCCTGCTCACCCTGGGTGGCACCTCGAGCTACGGCGCAGGCGACTACCTCGGCTCGGAGCTCGAGTCGCTGCTCCCGGTGATCAGCGAGGTGAAGGACCCGTTGCGTCGATCCAAGGTCGCCCAGGTGTTCGCGGTCGACGTCTCGGGGTCGATGGGCGCGTGCCACTGCGCCGAGGACGGCGCGAACCAGAACGGGCGCCACGACGGCGGCATCGAGAAGTCCGACATCGCGCGCGAGGCCGCGACGCTCGCGGTCGACGGGATCGAACCTGGCGACGAGCTCGGGGTGCTGGCGCTCGACGACGAGGCCCGCTGGCTCATGGACCTCTCGCCGGTGGGCGACGGCACCGCCGCGCGGCGGCGTCTCGCCGGCATCGACCACGGCGAGGGTTCGACGAACCTGGCACCGGGCCTCACCGAGTCGGCGAAGCAGCTCCGCGACTCCGACGCCTCGCTGCGCCACATCGTGTTGTTCACCGACGGCTTCGAGGACGAGGACCGCCTCGACGCGCTCGCCCGCGAGGCGGCGCAGCTGCGAGACGAGGGCATCACCGTGTCGGTCATGGGGACGGGCGAAGGCTCCGCGGTGCAGCTCCGATCCATCGCGGACGCCGGTGGTGGGCGCTTCTATCCGGGGCGTGACCTGCAGGCGCTGCCCGACCTGCTGCTCGAGGAGACCAAGGTGGTGTCGCGCCAGCTGATCGTCGAGGGCGAGTTCCTCCCGGAGATCTCGTCGACCGCCCCGGAGGTCGCGACGCTGGAGTCGGCACCTCCGGTCCTGGGCTACGTGGCGTCGACCGCACGCCCGACCGCGACCCAGCACCTCAGGGTCGGCCCGGAGCAGGACCCGCTCCTGGCCTCGTGGCAGGTCGGACTCGGCAAGGTCGCGTCGTGGACCAGCGATGCAGGAGGGCGGTGGGCCGGGGGATGGACCGGCTGGGAGGGTGCCCCTCAGTTCTGGGCCGGCGTCATCCGTTCGATCGCCAAGTCACCGCAGGGGTCGATGGCGGTGCACTTCGATCGGGGCACGGCGACGATGACGGCGACGTTCGACCGCGACGTGCCCGACGGCGCCTCGGTCACCGCGACGGTGACGTCACCGTCGGGTGCCACCTCGGACGCCGCGATGCGCCGCCTGGACGACCGGACCTTCGAGGGCGAGACCGCCACCGGACCGTCGGGCACCTACGGCGTCGGTGCGGTGGCGCGCGGCGTCGACGGCGCCCCGATCGCGGCGGTCTCGGCCGCGGTCGAGCTCGGCTACTCCCAGGAGTACCTGAGCTCCGAGAGCAACCCGGAGGTGCTCGAGGTCGCCAGCGCCAGGACCGGTGGGCGCGGGGTGATCACCGCCGAGCAGTTCTTCGACGACGGCGGTCTCGTTCCCGGGCGGCGGGCCCTCGACCTGACCCCGTGGTTGCTGCTGCTCGCCGCGCTGCTGTGGCC
>JAFAFN010000039.1 GCA_023423475.1 Actinomycetes bacterium
CCGACGGACTGATCGCCTCGATCGCGAGGGACGTGCTGACACGGGTCGCTCCGACCGGCGAGTCGATCGAGGTCGAGGACGACAGCGCGGCGCGACGCCTCGCGCTGCTCGACGCAGCGCACGGCGAGCGTCGCGCCGCGGCGGTCGCACCCACTTTCGATCCCCGCCGCCACGTCGCCTTCACGTCGTGGTGGGCGACCGCTCGTCACGACGTCGTGGCGCTGCGCCACGCCCCGTCCGGCGACGCGGGGCCGCTGGACGACGAAGCTGCGCGACTCGCTCGCCACGTCGTCGACCCGGGGGTGCGCGCCAGCGCGACCTGGTTCGCCGGCCGTGCCGCCGCGGCCGGTGACGCCGCAGCCGCGGCACGCTTCGAGCGCATCCTCGGCGGCGAGGGGTGGACACCGCCCATCGCCGCAGTCCGGCCCGGTCTCGACGGCCATGGGCGCGCCGTCGAGACCGTGTGCCCCTCGACCAGGGTCGACGAGCTGGTCGACCTGGTCCGCTCCACCAACGACGGCTCGTGGATCGATGCCTACGCCGCCGCGCTGGGCGCCGCCCGCGGGGCCGGCCCGCGGCCAGCGCGCGAGGTCGCGCTGGTGACCGGCGCGTCACCCGGGTCGATCGCGTTCGAGGTGGTCCGCCGGCTGCTCGCCGATGGCTCGGTCGTGGTGTGCACGACGACCGATGACGGACCGGACCGGATGGACCGCTACCGCGAGCTCTACCGCCAGGCCGCGGCGCCCGGTGCGGAGCTGCACGTGGTGAGGGCCAACCTGGCGTCGTTCTCCGACGTCGACGACCTGGTGTCGTGGATGGTCTCGCCGGTCATCGACTCCACCGGCGGCGTCAGTCGGACGCTCAAGGACCCCATGTCACCCACGCTGGTCCTGCCGTTCGCCGCGGGTCCCGTGGCCGGCGACCTCGTCGACGTCGACGGTGGCAGCGAGGTCGCGCTGCGCGTGCTCCTGCTCGGTGTCGAACGACTGATCGGTGCGATCACCGACGCGCAGTCCCGACTCGGCGACGCGGGACGCCGGACGACGATCGTGCTGCCGATGTCACCCAACCACGGTGGGTTCGGTGGTGACGGCGCCTACGGCGAGGCCAAGGCGGCGCTCGACGTGGTCGTCGAGAAGTGGGCGTCGGAGCATCGTCGGTGGGGGGCGAGGGTCGACCTCGTCGCGGCGACGATCGGCTGGGTCCGCGGCACCGGCCTGATGGATGCGAACGACGCGATGGCTGCGCTGGTCGAACGTGATCTCGGCGTGCGGACCTTCACGGCTGCCGAGATGGCCTGGCTCATCCACGGCGTCGTCGCTCCCGAGGTGCGCGAGCAGGCCGGACCGGGGCCGATCCGCGTCGACCTCTCCGGCGGCCTCGGCCAGGTCGGTGGCCTGCACGACGCCCTCGCACCGCTCGCTGCCGAGCTCGAGCGGCTCATGGGCGACGAGGATCCGGGCAGCGAGGGCCGTTCCGACCACGCGACAGGAGAGCACCGGATCGGCGCGTTGCTCGACGCACCCACCGCTGCGACGATCGGCGCTCCGTCGACCTGGACACCGGCGCCGACCATCGATCTGGACGACATGGTCGTCGTGGTCGGTGCGGGTGAGCTCGGGCCGTGGGGTGGCAGCGCCACGCGGTTCGACCTCGAGGTCGACGGCGAGCTCGACGACGGCTCCGTGGCGGAGCTCGCCTGGACCTGCGGGCTCGTGCGCTTCGACGCCGAGCTGGACGGTGGCGCCTGGGTCGACGTCGCGAGCGACGAGGTCGTCGCCGAAGGCGAGCTCGCCCAGCGGTACCGCGAGGAGGTCCACGATCGCTGCGGCATCCGGACCTTCGACGCGGACGGTCCGCTCGACCCCGAGGGCGTCGACCTCGTGGCCGAGGTGTTCGTCGACCACGACGTCGTGGTCGACGTCGCGGACGAGGCCGACGCCAGGGCGTTCGCCGCGGCGGACCCCGAGCACACCGACGTCCGCTGCACGCCGGCGGGCGACTGGCAGGTCGTGCGTCGCGCCGGCAGCAGCATCCGAGTGCCACGGCGGGCCCGGCTCACCCGGACCGTCGGTGGGCAGGTGCCGACCGGCTTCGACCCGACCAGGTGGGGCATCCCCGCCGAGATGGCGGCCTCGGTCGATCGGCTCTCGCTGTGGAACCTCGTCGCCACCGTCGAGGCGTTCCTCGACGCGGGCATCGAACCCGAGGAGCTGATGTCTCGTGTGCACCCCGCCCGCGTCGGCAACACCCAGGGCTCGGGCATGGGCGGCATGTCGTCGATCCAGACGCTCTACCGCGACACGGTGCTCGGCGGCGACCACGCCAACGACCTGCTCCAGGAGGGCCTCGGCAACGTGATCGCCGCCTACGTGGTGCAGAGCTACGTCGGGTCCTACGGGCCGATGGTGCACCCGGTGGCGGCGTGCGCGACCGCCGCGGTGTCGGTCGAGGACGCGGTCGACAAGATCCGCGCCGGCAAGGCCGACGTCGTCGTCGCCGGTGGCTGGGACGACCTCGGCCTCGAGGGCGTGCTCGGGTTCGCCTCGATGTCGGCCACCGCGAGGACCGAGGACATGACCGCTCGGGGTCTGGTGCCCGATCGCTTCTCCCGGGCGAACGATCGGCGCCGAGGTGGCTTCGTCGAGGCCCAGGGCGGCGGCACGCTGCTGCTGGCACGCGGCTCGGTCGCCGCGGACCTGGGACTCCCGGTGCGAGGGGTCGTGGTGCACGCCTCGAGCCACGCGGACGGGATCCACACGTCCATCCCCGCGCCCGGTCTGGGGGCGCTCGCATGTGCGCTCGGCGGCGAGCGCTCGCCGCTGGCCCGTGCGCTCGCCGAGCACGGACTGGTCGCGGACGACATCGCGGTGGTCTCCAAGCACGACACGTCGACCGCCGCGAACGACCCGAACGAGAGCGAGCTGCACCATCGGATCGCGGTCGAGCTCGGTCGCAGCGACGGCAACCCGATGCTCGTCGTGTCCCAGAAGACCGTGACCGGCCATGCGAAGGGCGGTGCGGCGGCATGGCAGGCGATCGGCCTGCTCCAGGTGCTCGAGACCGGCGACGTGCCGGGCAACCGCAACCTCGAGTGCCTCGACGCGGATCACCGCGAGCACACCCACCTGGCCTACGGGCACCGGTCCATGCACCTCGCGGAACCGCCCAGGGCCGGGTTGCTGACCAGCCTCGGCTTCGGTCACGTCTCGGCGGTGCTGTGCCTCGGGAGCGCCGAGATCTTCGAGCGAGCGCTCGAGCGCGACGGTGCCGAGTCGTCACGCCGCGACCACCAGCGGGCCGCGTCGCAGCGGCGTGCTGCAGGCCGACGTCGACGGATCGAAGGCCGGTTCGGCGGTGACCCGGCCTACACGAAGCGGACCGACCGACGCTTCGACGGCGACGACGGGTCGCCGCAGCGCCGAGAGGCCGAGGCAGCCCTGCTGACCGACCGTCGTGCGCGGCTCGGTCCGGACGGCGTCTACGGGCTCGGCGATCGCCAGGACGACATCATCCCGGCAGGTGGCGCGTGAGCGCGGTCGGCAGTGCGCTCGACGTCGACGACGTCCGAGCGGGCATCGACGCCGCCGGTGGGTCGATCACGGGGGTCGGGCTCGACGTGGTCGACGTCGCATCGTTCGCCGAGCAGCTCGACGTGCCCGGCTCGAGCTTCCTGGCGTCCACCTTCACGGCGGGTGAGCGCAGCGACGTCGTCGAACGGCGAGACGGGCGCCACGTGGTCGACCCGCGCCGACTGGCGGTGCGGTTCGCCGCCAAGGAGGCGTTCCTCAAGGCGTGGTCGAACGGTCGATTCGGTCAGCAGCCGCAACTGCGCGACTGGTCACCCTCGGAGATCGAGGTGGTGGGCGACGCCTGGGGGCGCTCGCGGATCCGACTGCACGGCCAGGTCGCCCGTGCCGTCGACGCGGCGCTCGGCGACGACTGGGCGGTCCACGTCTCGCTGAGCCACGACGGCCCGGTCGCCGCCGCGATCGTGGTGCTCGCCGCGGCGCACGGAGGTCCCCGATGACCTTCCGACGGGTCGCGGTGCTCAACCGCGGCGATGCGGCGATGCGCTTCATGCGGACCGCCAGGGAACTGGCACGCGGCGAGGGCCCGCAGCTCGAGGTCGTCGCGGTGTACACCGACCCAGATCGCGACGCCCCCTACGTCCGTCTCGCTGACGACGCCGTCGGTCTGGGGGCGCCGCTGCGAGCGGACCGCTCCGGTGCGCTGCGCTCGGCCTACTGCGACCGCGAGCTCGTCGTCGAGCGCCTGGTCGCCGCCGGCTGCGACGCGGTCTGGCCCGGGTGGGGGTTCGCGTCCGAGGACCCCGAGATGGTCGACGCGTTGGTGAGCGCCGGCATGGTCTTCATCGGGCCGCCGTCGGACGCCATGCGTCTGCTCGGCGACAAGGTGCTCGCCAAGCGGCTCGCCGAGGACTGCGGCGTCCCGCTCGCGTCGTGGGCGCCCCTCGTGCTGTCCGACGAGTCGTCCTGGCGGGCCACCGCGGACGAGGTCGGCTACCCGGTCATGGTCAAGGCGGCCAACGGCGGTGGCGGGCGCGGCATCCGCAAGGTGGTCGCCGGCGATCAGCTGGTCGACGCGGTGCGGGCCGTGGTGACCGAGGCGACCGCGGCGTTCGGGCCCGGCGAGGTGTTCCTCGAGCGCTGCGTCGAGGACGCACGGCACGTCGAGGTCCAGTTCCTCGTGAGCGCGGAGGGCGTGGCGACGACCTATGGCGTCCGGGACTGCTCGCTGCAGCGGCGCCACCAGAAGGTCATCGAGGAGACGCCGTCGCCGGTGCTGTCGCCGGTCGAGGAGGCTCGTCTCACCAGCGCCACCACCCGGCTCGTCGAGGCCGCGGGCTACCGGGGCGTCGGGACCGCGGAGTACCTCTTCACCCCGTCGGACCGGGTCGCGTCGTTCTGCGAGGTCAATGCACGGCTCCAGGTCGAGCACACCGTCACCGAGATGGTCTGGGGCGTCGACCTCGTGCGTGCGCAGATCGACGTCGCGGTCGGTCGGGCGCCCGAGATCTCGCCGGGTCCACGTGGCTGGGCGATCGAGGCGCGGCTGGCCGCCGAGGACCCCGAGCGCGGGT
>JAFAFN010000070.1 GCA_023423475.1 Actinomycetes bacterium
CTCCGGCGCAGCCTCGACCACGCCGGCGGCTTCGTGGCCCAGCACGATGGGCTCGCGTACCCGGACCGGGCCGAAGCCGCCGTCGTGGTAGTAATGCAGGTCCGAGCCGCAGATGCCGCCCCGCAACACGCGGACCAGGGCGGCGCCCTCGGTGGGTTGCGGATCGGGCAGGGGCTCGATCCGCAGGTCGTGGGCCGCGTGCAGGCGGCAGGCGATGTCCTGTGTCATGTCAGTTCCCCATCAGCGTCGTCGGCAGCCAGGTGGCAAAGGGCGGGTAGTAGGATACCAGCAGCAGCACGACGATGTTCGAGATCAGGAAGGGGATGACCGCGCTGATCACCTTGGCCAGCGGTTCGCGCGCGATGTTGCAGGCGACGAACAGGCAGACCCCGACCGGCGGCGTGGTCAGGCCGATCATCAGGTTCAGGACCGCGAAGGTGGCGAAATGCAGCGGCTCGATGCCGACGCTGGTCGCCAGGCCAAGCAGCGGCACGAACAGGATGATGAGCGCGGCGATGGTCTCCATGAACATGCCGATCGTCAGCAGCAGCACGTTGATCAGCAGGATCACCAGGATCGGGTTGTCGGTGATCGCCAGCACGGTGCTGACCAGCATCTGCGGGATGCGCTCGGATGCCAGGATCGAGCCGAAGACGTTGGCGAAACCGACCAGCGCCAGGATGCCGGCCGAGGAGATCGCGCTGTTGACGACGATGCGCGGCACCGCGCGGATCGGCAGCTCGCGATAGACGAAGGCGCCGACGACAAAGGCGTAAAGGCAGGCGACGATGGCGGTCTCGGTCGGGGTGGCGATGCCGGTCAGCAGGCCGCCGATGATCAGCCCGGTCATGGCCAGCGCCCAGAAGGCGGCGAGGAAGGCCGCGATCAGCTCGCCGAAGCCCTGCCATTGCTGGCGCGGATAGTTGCGGCGCACGGCCAGGATATAGCAGGTGATCGCCATGCCGATGCCCATCAGCACGCCCGGCACCGCACCGGCCAGGAACAGCTGGCCGACCGAGATCCCCGACAGTGCGCCCACGATGATCATCGGCACGCTGGGGGGCAGCATCGGACCCACGGTGGCCGAGGCGGCGGTGATCGCGGCGGCGAAATCGCCGGGATAGCCGGATTTCTTCATGCCGGGGATCATGACGCCGCCGGTCGCCGCGACATCGGCGACGGCCGTGCCCGAGACGCCGCCGAACATCATCGAATCCGCGACGTTCGCCATGGCCAGCCCGCCGCGCATCCAGCCCACCATGGCATTGGCCAGGCGGATGATGCGCTCGGTGATGCCGCCGAAGTTCATCAGGTTCCCGGCCAGGATGAAGCCGGGGATGCACAGCAGGACAAAGACGTCCATGCCCGCATACATGCGCTGCGGGATGATGACGACCGGCAGGCCCGCCGTCAGGATATAGGCCAGCGAGGCAAGCCCCAGGCAGACCGCGACCGGCACGCCAAGCGCCAGGGTCACGAAGAAGGTGGTCAGAAGCAGGAAAAGATCCATGGGCTCAGGCTTCCTCGGCAAGATGGGGGCGCCCGTCGTCGGTGCCGGCGATCATGCCGATCACCCGCAGCAGCGCGAACAGGAACAGCAGGACGGACAGCACCAGCACCGAGGCGTGGATGATGTCCATCGGCCAGCGCAGGCTGGGCGAACGCTGGAAGGCGCCGATCTGGGTGAATTTCCAGGCCGGCCAGATCATCACCGCGCCAAGCGCCGCCGTGCAGATCGCCGCGATCAGCCGCATCCACCAGGCGCGGGCTTCCGAGACGGTTTCCTGCAGCAGGTCCACGTTCACCAGTTCGCCCGTCATCAGCGACAGGCCGATGCCGAAGGCGGTCATGTAGAGCAGCAGGTAGCGCGACAGTTCCTCGGTCCAGACCGGCGAGGGCAGGCCGAAGGTCCGGGTGGCGATCTGAAGCGTGACCACCACGATCAGCGCGAAGAAGGCGATGCCCACCGCGAACCGGCTGGCCGCCGCGACGCCGCGTTGCAAGAGTGCCAGGTTTTTCATGGTTCCAAACCCTTGGGGGAAAGTGCCGGCGCGGGTGTTTGCGCCGGCTCCGTCCCGTTGCCGGTCAATGGTTGAACAGGTCCTCGACGACGGGGCGGATGCTGTCGTCGACGCTGTTGATCACCGCATCGCGCGAGCCGTCGGCAAAGGCTTTCTGGTCGACCTCGACGAAGGTCATGCCCTTGGCCTCCAGGTCGGCGCGGATGGCGTCCTCGTCCTGCAGGAACTGCTCGCGCTCGAACTCCTGGGCGATGCGGGCGGCCTCCAGCACATGGGCCTGGTCCTCCTGGGACAGGCGCTGCCAGACCTGCTCGGCGATGGTCAGGTAGATCCAGCTGCGCACGTGTTCGGTCTGGTTCACATGGCTCTGCACCTCGTTCAGCGAGGCGGCCTGGATCAGCGCCAGCGGGTTTTCCTGCCCGCCGATGGTGCCGTTCTGCAGCGAGGTGAAGACCTCCGAGAAAGCCATCGGCGTCGGCTGGGCGCCAAGCGCGGTCCAGGTGTCGACGAACAGCGGCACATTGGGCACGCGCAGCCGCATCCGGTTCAGTTCCGCCGGCGTGGTGATGGGGTGGTTCGCGGTCAGGTTGCGCGGGCCGCGGGCGAAATAGGCGATGGGCCGGACCTGCGCGCGTTCGACGATCTGCGCCTCGATTTCCTTGCCGATCTCGCCGCCGGCAACCTCGTCCATGTGCTCAAGCGACTGATAGGCATAGGGAATGGCCAGCAAAGCCGCCATCGGCGCCCAGTTCTGCAGGCTTTCGCCGGTGATGGTCATTTCCACCGTGCCAAGCTGCATCCCGTTGATCAGGTCCATCTCGCGGCCCAGCGAGTCGTTCGGGAAGACCTCGACGGCGACGCGGCCTTGCGTCAGCGCGGCGACTTCCTCGCCGAACTTCAGCGCGGCCTTGTGCCAGCTGTTCTGTTCGTTGGCGAGATGGCCGAGCTTCAGCGTCACCTCGGCGGCATGGGCCGTGTTGATCGCGGGGGCGGCCAGCGCGGCCGCACCGGCAAGCAT
>JAFAFN010000106.1 GCA_023423475.1 Actinomycetes bacterium
CCATCCATCTGTGCGGCCTACCCGTGGGTGCCGTCCCGCTCCGAAGAGCGATGCGGCGGACGAGCCGCCCGTCCCACTGCTCGGCCTTGCTCCGGGTGGGGGTTGCCGAGCCGCCGGGATCGCTCCCGACGCTGGTGCGCTCTTACCGCACCGTTTCACCCTTACCTGTGCCGTTCACCCCGAGGGGATCCTGGCCATCGGCGGTGTCTTCGCTGTTGCCCTGAACCGACAGATCGCTCCGACCTGGCTCTCGCCAGCACCCTGCCCTGTGGAGTCCCGACCTTCCTCGACACGGATCCGGAGACACGTGCCGCGGTCACCCGATCGACTCACCGACGCACCCATCATCGCCCGGGTCTGCGCGGCGCGCCACAGCAGCGCTGGTCGGCCTCAGGCCGTTCGGGTCGCCTCGCCGGTGTGCTGGCGTGCGAGGAAGCGCAGTCGAGCGGCGCGCGCATCCCAGGCGTAGACCACTGCAGTGCCGGCGATCGCGTCGTGGAGCGCACGGTGCTGGCGGCCGAAGATGATCGGCAGGAAGCCGATGCCGAGGGTCAGGAAGCTGAGCGGCAGGGCGAGGGTCCGCAGCGTGGCGTTGCGGACCCCGGCGGGTGCGCCGTCGGCCCGGACCACCCGGATCCCGAGCAGCGACATGCCGAAGGTCTTGCCGCTCACCGACCAGGGGTAGGCGTAGTAGACGAAGAGCCACACGATGTACGCGATGCCCGTGAGCCAGGTCGCCGGCTCCCAGTTGATCTCGCCGGCGGTCACCAGGGTCACGACCCACACCAGCACCGCCGATGCGATGGCGAACACGGCCGTCGCCACGCTCTGGTCGACCGCGAAGGCGGCCAGGCGCGTCGCTGCACCTGCGTAGTGGCCCTGCTGGGAGATCGCGTCGCTGAGCTCGTCGCTCACGAGGGGACCTCGGCGGTCGTCTCGGGCTCGACGTCGGCGGCCGGCTGGTCCTCGGCACCGTCCTCTGCCCGTGGCAGGGCCAGCTGGGCCTCGATCAGCAGCGGCGGTCCCTGGGGCAGCTCGCTCATGTCGCGTCGCATCGCCCGGTTGACGACCCGGGCGATGAAGTTGTCGACGCCGACACCCTGGCTGCGGACCACGTCGAGCGCGTCGGAGGCGACCCCGCTGGTCGAGCGGGCGATGATCCCGCCCAGCTCGGTGTTGGCGACCAGGGCGTCCATGTCGAGGCGGTCCACCAGGGCGTTGATGTCGAGCCGGGCGAGCAGGGCGTTCAGGTCGACCGAGCCGAGCAGGTGGTCGAGGTCGAGCCGCATGAGCAGGGCGTCGAGGTCGACGGACTCGAGCAGCAGGTTCAGGTCGATCCGCTCGAGCAGCGAGCTCAGATCGATCCTCGAGAGCAGCGCGTCGATGTCGATCGAGTCGAGCAGCGAGTCGATGTCGACCTTGGACACGATCTCGTCGATGTCGACCCGCGACACGATCGCCGCGACGTCGACCTTCTGGACCAGTTCGTCGACGTCGACCTTGGCGACGATGGCCCCGACGTCGATGCGGTCGACCAGCCGGTTCATGTCGATGCGGTCGAGCAGCGCGTCGATGTCGATCGCGGCGAGGATCTCGTTGATGTCGATCGCCTGGACCACACCGGGTGTGGCGTGGCGGATCGCCTCTTGTGCTGCGGGCACGCCGTCGGTGCCGATGCGCTCGCGGACCTCTTCGCCCTCTCGGGCGAGTGGCCGGGTGAACCACCTGGCCGCCTGGTCGAGCGCCTTGGCGGGCGCAGTGCTGGTGACCGCGCCGGCGACGTCGCTCGCGGTGCGCGCCGCGATCGATGCCGCGCCGAGTGCCGCGTTGACGCCCCAGCTCTCGCGCTGGGTGTCGTCACCCTCTTCGATTCCCTCCACGGCGGAGTCGCCGTCCTGATCCACCTCGACATTGTGGCCGAGCACGTCGGCCGGGGCGACACCCGAATGGGGTGGTCCTCGTTCGGGCCGTGCGCGGCGTGTCCGGCGGAGCGTCGGGTCGGATCATGCGTCGCTGCCCGACACGGATCGGCTAGGAACGGGGGCGAGTCGAATCACCAGGGAGACGAGATGCCGGCACTGGGTTGTGGATGTCTGATCGCACTGTTCGCCTGGCTGTCGCCGCGGTTCGTGCTGTTCTTCATGTGGTTGTTCACCGATCGCCTGAGCCTCGCGATGGACTCGTTCATCATGGGTGCGCTCGGGTTCGTGTTCCTGCCGTACACGACCGTGTTCTACGCCCTCTGCTACTCGCCGATCAGCGGCGTCAGCGGACTGGGCTGGTTCATCGTCGTGCTCGGGTTCCTGTTGGACCTCGGCTCGTGGTTCGGGGGCGGTCAGCAGGCCCAGCAGCGGCAGAGCGCCTCGTAGGCCGGTCGGGTCCCGAAAACTGCGACGGTCGACCGGAGGACCGGTCGACCGTCGGTGACCCCCGCCGTGGCGGGTGTCGTGATGGGGTTGGGGTGCCCGTGCGGGCTGATCGACCGACGAGGGGGCCGCGCTCCGCCCTCGTCGGTCGACGTGCTCAGAAGCAGCCGGCGGGGACTGCTTCGGCGGTGCGGTTCAGCTCGTACTCGCCGCGGGCGAAGTCGTAGCCGAGCTCGATGCGGGTCTCCTGGCGGACGGCGCCGAGGGCCGCACGACGGAGGATCAGCGCTGCCGCATCGGCCGAGGTGGAC
>JAFAFN010000131.1 GCA_023423475.1 Actinomycetes bacterium
GTTGGGTAACCACAGAGCAGCCGGCAGAGGGGCACCAACAGGAACGGTGCGGACTGCCAGTGCGAGCCAAGCTGAACCACAACGAGCCGACCGAACACACCGGCGACGAGGCCAGCACTGAAGCGCAACACCCGCTGCTCGCAGCGATGCATACCGCTCACGGACAGAGCAGCGACACAAGCGCAGACAGCTACATCGTCCGCTTCGGATTCAGCGTGCTGACCGACGACGCACTGTCGGTGATCGTTGACTGCTCCCCGAACGGCGTGATCGACGTCGGAGCAGGAACAGGGGCGCTCTCCCGACTGCTGCTCGACCGAGGCCTTCACGTGGTGCCGATCGACCCCGACCCCGCCCCGTCACAAGCGAACCCCTGGTTCGCGGGAACGGACCCCTGGTGCGAGATCCACAGGGCTGATCACACCACGGTGGCGTCCGATCCGGCACTGACGCTTCTTCTGTCGTGGCCGACCAAGGACAGGGTCTGGCCTGCCGAAGCGTTGAGCCTGTTCCATGAGGCCGGAGGAAGCTGCGTGATCTACATCGGTGAGCCAGCAGGTGGTCGAACCGGCGACGACGTGTTCCACCGGCTGCTCGGCGAGCTTCCTCGTTGCCGCCAATGCGATCTCGGGAACGAGAACGTGCCGTGCGTCTGCGACTTCGCTCCCATCTGGACACGAACGGGGTCCGTCGCGATCCCACAGCTTCCAGGGCATCACGACGAACTCGTCGTCTACGAGCGACTCCAGGTCCGCCGGCGACTTTTCACTGCAGGTTCGCGGGCTGGGTGGATCAGTGAACGGGTGCGTCTGTGGCCACCCACGAGGCCAGCGTGAGTTCAGTCGGCCAGGATCTGGGCGAGGTCGGGTGGAACCTGCATCTCCTGACGGAGTGGCACGTCGGCGCGTCCGGTGTTGCCGACCGGGATCCGCCCGACCGCCGATGCCGGGCCTGCGGCGACGAGACGGATGATCTGCCCGACGGCCTCGTGCGGATTGCGGGTGAGGACCGCGAGTCGGAGCATGTGTCCGTGTGAGCCGACATGGGCGGCGGGGAAAGGCTGGGAGAGGATGTGGGCACGTTCCAGGTGACGCCACGCGGCATCAGTGTCGCCGACGTTCGACGCGGTCGCCGCTGCTGCAGCGATCTCGGCTCGGTAGGCGTTACGAACCGTCGACGGCATGCGGCAGATCGGCATCGGTTTCTCCTCGATGTGCCCGCCGGGCGGGCGGAGTTCGGACGTCGGGATGGTCAGGTGGCGGAACGGGTCGTCACGGGAGCAGGGTCTGCCAGTAGTCCCAGAACCGTTGGGTGATCGCAGCGACGATCACGAGATACCAAGCGGTGAGCACCACGCCCCGGTAGTCGTCGATGACCGCAACGGTGCTCTGAAGCCGTCGAGGGGCCCGGATCGCACCGGTGGCGAGGTTCGCAAGGGTGACGTAGAGGAAGATCGGGATCGTGACCACCCAGACGACCATGCAGTACGGGCACAGCGCGTCGATCCGGTAGAGGCTCTGGAACATGAGCCAGTGCACGAACAGCACACCGAAGGTGACGCCGACTTGGAGACCTCGCCAGTAGGCGCGTGGCAACGTGACGCCGGCGAGGAGGATCACGCCGGTGGTGATCACGACGGGGAACGCTGCGACGCCGATGATCGGGTTCGGGAACCCGAACGCTTCGGCGGTCGGCGTGCTCATCACCGAGCCGCACGAGAGGATCGGGTTGATGCTGCACGTCGGGATGTAGGTCGGGTCCTCGATGAGGGCGATCTTCTCGATGAGGAGTGTCGCGGCGGCGAGGAGGCCGACCGCTCCACCGGCGATCAGGAGGATCGCGAGTCGGCGGATTCGTGTCGGGTTAGTTGGCGAGGGCATCGTCGAACGCGGCGGTGAGTTCTTCGATGGACTTCGGTTCGAGCAGCACGCCGTCCATGAACATCGTGGGTGTGCCGGTCACGCCGAGTGCTCGTCCGTCGATCTCGCTCTGACGGATCCGTTCCTCGACGGCGGGGTCGTCGAAGTCGGCGCGGAACTGTTCCATGTCGAGTCCCAGTTCCTCTGCGTAGTCGAAGAACTTCGCCTCCTCCGCGGTCTCCTGGTGGCCCCAGTCGGCCTGGCGTTGGAAGAGGACGTCGTACATCTCGACGTAGCGGCCCTGAGCCCCGGCGGCTTCTGCCGCCTTGGCCGCGTTCATCGAGCTCGTGTGCAACGGCATGTAGCGCACCACGAAGCTCACGCGGTCGCCGTAGGTGGACTTGAGCTCGTCGATCGTCGGGTAGATCGCCCCACACCCTTCACACTCGAAGTCGAGGAATTCGACGAAGACCGCGTCGGTCCCTTCGGTGAGACGGGGGCTGTCCTCGCGGACGAGCCGCTCATCGTTCGGGTCGATCGCCCCATCGGAGCGTTCCTCGGTCGACGGTTCCTCGTCGGTCGCGACGGTTTCGTCGTCGGTTCTGCTCAGTAGCGCGACGACGGCGAACGCGACCAGTGCGGCAGCGACGAGTCCGATCGAGATTCTGGTGTTCCGGTTCACGTGATGGCTCCTCGAAGGGTGACCTGTTGGGCCGTTGGGGACGTTGTCGGGCTTGTTGGCCGCTGGTGTCGGCGTCCTGCTCGGACGCCGTTCGCGATGACGACGAGTTCGGCGATCTCGTGGGCGGCGACGACCGCGGCGAGGCCGAGGATGCCGGTGCCGGCCAGCGGTACGAGTGCGATGAGGATCGCCCCGGACAGCACGAGGTTTTGACGCATGATGCGTCCCGCTCGTCGGGCGTGAGCGAGCAC
>JAFAFN010000176.1 GCA_023423475.1 Actinomycetes bacterium
ACTGGCGCATCCTGGCGCTGGTCGACCTGGCCGCCAGCGACGCGGCCGGCCGTGCGGTCGTCCAGATCGTCGACGTCGGCCACGACTAGCGAACGACGGTCGCTCGCTCGTCGAATGCCCCGACCGCGGTGCGCCCGATGGGTCAGCGTGTGGGAGCGACGAGCTCCACCGTCGGAAAGTACGTCCGGTAGCGCGCAACGTCCCTGGTCAGGAGGTCGAGACCGGCGACCGCGGCATGTGCTCCGATGAAGAAGTCCGGCAACGTCGTGGCCTTCGTCCCTTGATTGCGGCGGTAGTCCAGGAACACCTTCCCAGCCAGGAACGCGGCGGACCACGGAATCGGCTCTCGCCGGAAGTCCCGAGGTGGAAGCGCCTCGTCGAGCGCTTCGACCGCGCTGAAACGGATCGACACCTCCGAGTAGATCACCGGATTGATGAACAACGGCCCAGCCTCGGCTGCATCGGCCAATGCGTCGGTGGACCAGGTCGCCCAGCTCGGGTCGTCCGTCAGGATGTCCAACAGCACGTTGCTGTCGACGAGCGTGCCGCTGGCCACCTCAGTCACCCCGAGTGAGCGCCATGATCTGATCGGTCGTCATCCCGACGTCTCCCCGACCCTTGAGCCGCTCCGCGAGCTGGCGTCCCCGTGTGGGGTTCCGGTCGCTCTTGCGGACGACGATGGTGTCCCTCCGGCGCTCGAACTCGACCTCGGTGCCGGCCCCGATGCCAAGGGCGTCACGGAGCTCCTTCGGGATGGTGACCTGACCCTTCTCGGTGACTCGCATGGTAAGAATCGTACCAGTCGTACTCCAACCGAGGTCGTCGTCGACCGGCTCCTACCGCTCGAGGGCACCGTTCGCCCGGGCCCTACTCGTCGAGGGTGCGTTCCCGCTCGGCCAGGATCGGCTCCAACCGTCCGAACTCCGCGTCGGTCCAGCCGTCCGGTTCGGTGATGCCGACCCAGCCCGACAAGTACTCGCCGCTGGTGTAGAGGTGCCCGTGACCAGCGGGCACGTTGCCCGCCACCGGCAGGTCCAACGCGACCTGCCACATCGTGACGAGCGGGAACCAGTCCATCTCGTCGGAGACGTCCGGGCCGCGCTGGCCCTCGGCCAGCCAGGCCGGGGACGAGAAGGCCAGGTCGCCGGAGAAGAACGAGACCGGGTCGGAGTTGTGCTGGAGGTACACCAACTTGGTGTCGCCCCAGACGCCGGTCGGGACGTCGAGTTTGTCCTCGAGCGACGTGAAGCGCACGGTCCGACCGTCCTCGTACACCGGCAGCCACGCGGGGCTGCCCGGGTCTCGTTCGGCCATCAGCTGGGTCCACAGGGGGTTCACGAACGGCGGGCCCACCATCAGCGCGCCGTCGATCGGCTCGTTGAGCACGTTGACCGACGTGAGGATCGACTCGACCCCGAACGAGCCCAGCGACAGGCCGAACAGGTACAGGTCGGGCCGCGAGTCCTCGGGCAGGGTCGACCAGTAGGTGTGGATGGTGTCGAAGACCACCCGGGACGTCTCCCGGGTGACCTCTTGGTCGGCGAGCAGCGAGATCCAGCTCGGCAGGTAGGAGTACTGGACGCCGACGATCGCCGTGTCGCCGTCGTGCAGGTACTCGAGTGAGTTGACGGCATTCGGTTCGAGGAAGCCGGTGCCGGTCGTGGTGGCGATGACCAGCACCTCACGGTCGAAGGCATCGGTGCGCACCAGCTCATCGAGCACGAGCTGTGCACGGCCGTCCAGGTCGTCCGCGGAGTCGATGCTGGCGTACACGCGGATCGGCTCGAGCGCGCCGCCGCCGTTGGCCTCGTCCAGCTCCTCGACGGTCGGCCCCGTCGCCACGAAGCGCTTGCCCTGACGCCCGAGCGAGTCCCACTCGACGAGCGACTCCGGACTCCCCGACCGCATCGGCGAGGTCGGCTGTTCGAGCCCGTCCGGCGTCACCGTGTCCCGCACCGAGAACGACTGGTTGGCCAGCGAGAAGAAGCCGTCGACGAGCACGCCCGAGACCAGGGTCCACAACAGGACCGTCACCACCGCCACGCCGACGACGCGGGCGACCCGACGGGGCAGGACACGCTCGGCCCACCCGACGACGAGGCGGAACAGCCGGCGCACCGATCGTCCGATGATCAACAGCAGTGCGCCGACGAGCACCGTCACGACGATGATCGTGAGCCAGACCATGGGCGAGGTGGGCTCCATGTCGAACAGCTCGCGCACGTCGTTCTGCCAACCGACCTGGCGCCACACCGACAGCGTGGTGAGCAACGCGACCAGCACGACCGGGGCGAGCAGCACCACGCGCCCGACGGCGGTCGCACGGGTCGCCCGGGGGATCTCGAGGTAGCGCCACAGCCAGGCGCCCAGCACACCGAGCGCGTAGCCGATGACCGCGGTGATGGCGGACACGACCCCCTGGAACAGGCCGGTCCGCGGCAGCAGCGACGGCGAGAGCGACAGCCCGAAGAACAACAGCGCGACCACGAGACCCGGCCCCGAGAACCGACGGCTGAACACCTTCGGCGGTGAGTCCACCTCGGCGATCGACGACGGGCGCAGCTCCACCTCCGGCTCCGGATCGGCGGTGGTCAACGCATCGGGGCGGTCGTCGGAGTGGTCGTCCTGCACCCCGATGACGCTACGAGCGCAACATCCGGTTCCGGTGGATCGACATTTGACTACAGCGCCACCTAATCGAACCTGTCCATGTTCGGGTCATCCGATGGACACTTGCCTATCAGTGATCGATGATCTATCGTCGCCACACCTGCGCGGTCCTCGAGGACGGATTCGCACGCTGCTGGGGCAACAACAACAGCGGGCAGCTCGGCGACGGCACCACCACCGACTCGAACGTGCCCATCGTCGTGTCCGGCCTCGTCGACCTGGCGATCATCAGCGCGGGGAACAACTTCACGTGTGCGGTCGTCGAGGACGGCACCGCACGCTGCTGGGGGTACGGCGGGCAGGGACAGCTCGGTAACAGCACCTACTCCAACTCGCTCGTGCCCGTCACCGTCACCGGACTCACCGACGCGGTCGCCCTCACCGCCGGCAACAACCACGCCTGCGCGCTGCTCGGTGATGGCACCGGACGCTGCTGGGGCATCAACGGCTTCGGGCAGCTCGGCGACGGCACCACCAGCGGCAACGCCAACGTGCCCGTGCCCGTCACCGGACTCACCGATGCCGTCGGCATCGCAGCGGTCAGCGGCCAGTCCAGCGCAGCCGACCACCACACCTGCGCGGTGCTCGCGGATGGCACCGCACGCTGCTGGGGCAACAACAACCACGGCCAGCTCGGCGACGGCACCACCACCGACTCGATCGTGCCCGTCGTCGTCACCGGCCTCACCGACGTCGTCGACATCACCGGCGGCACGCACCACACGTGCGCGCTGATCGAGGACGGGTCGAGATCGACGCCGTGTGATTCGCTTCCTACCACCTCGCGGGGCTCTGTCATAGAGTCGTCTGGATGTTGAGCGACCTTGGTGTGCGGATCGGGTACGGAGCCGGAACGGGCATCGCCAGCGTGGCCGAGGTCCGTGAACATGCCGTGTGGGCAGCCGAAGCCGGTTTCGAGAGCTTCTGGCTGTCCCAGGTGTTCGGAGTCGACCCGCTTGTGGCGCTCGCCGCGATCGCCGACGAGGTCCCCGGGCTCGTCGAGCTGGGCACCTCCGTCGTCCCCCTCGTCGGGCGCCACCCACTGGCGCTCGGTGCATCAGCCCGCACCACCCAGAGCGCCCTTGGCGGCCGGTTCACGCTTGCGGTCGGCGCATCCCACCGGATGGTGGTCGAGGGCTTCTTCGGGGCCTCGTACCAGCGGCCCTACACCCAGGCGTCCGAGTACCTCGACGCGCTCCTCCCGCTGCTCGCAGGCGCGCCGTGCGATGTCGACGGGGAGGAGGTGTTCGCTAAGGGCTGGCTGACGATCGACGCGGCACCCACGCCGGTGTTGCTCGCCGCGCTCGGCCCACGAATGCTGGAGCTGGCCGGACGCAGAACCAAGGGGACATCGGTTGGTCATTGCGGTCCGAGGACGATCGCCGAGCACGTTGCGCCCACCATCAAGGCTGCGGCCGAGGCGGCCGGCCGGCCCGCCCCGAGGATCGTCGCCCTGGTCGGCGTTTGCGTGACCGACGACCCTGAGGGCCTCCGTGCCTGGAGCCGGTCGAACAGCGAGCTCTACGACGCCTTTCCCAGCTACCGCGCCGTGCTCGACCGCGACGGCGTGGCCAGTGGAGCCGACCTCCTGCTCGCCGGTTCGATCGACCAGATCGAGCAGGGGCTGGCCGACTACGCCGCTGCCGGTGCTACCGATCTTCGCATCGGCATCGCCGCCCGTACCGAAGAAGAACGTCTGGCCACCCGAGAAGCGCTAGCAGCTCGTCTTTCCTGAGCGCAGCTCTCGATTCCATGAGCGTGGTGGTGCCACTCGCCGGCTGCTCGGCGGCCGTTTCGCGCTCCAGACGTGGGACTGTCGCGTGGCAGCGATGGGACGTGACGGTAGCTGGAGTGGCCCTATGGTCGCGATCGTGGCATTCGATGTAGATCGCGTTGTCGGTGAGGTCCGCAACGCGGCGGATGTGTTCTTGCGTCCCCGGTTCCGGTCCCTTGCGGCGGGCGACGTCCGGGAGAAGTCTCCGGGCGAGGTGGTGACGGTCGCGGATGAGGAGTGCGAGGCCCACCTCGGTGCGGCGCTGCTGGCGGTCGTCCCGGGAAGCGTGCTGGTCGGTGAGGAGGCAGCCTCGCAGGACGTCTCGCTACTCGGGTTGTTGGCCGGTGACGATCCGGTGTGGCTGCTGGACCCGTTGGACGGTACCTCGGCATTCGCCGCGGGCTCTTCCGACTATGCGGTCATGGCCGCGCTCGTCGTTCGCGGTGAGACGGTCCTGTCGGTCATCCACCAACCGGAGTACGGGCGCACCTTCGTGGCGGAGCGGGGTTCCGGCGCGCATGAGCTCGAGGTCGGCGGCCGCGTCGCGCTGGTTCCGGGCGAGCCGGGCGGGCGGCTGCGTGGGGCGGTCATGAGGAGGTTCCTGCCCCCAGAGGTCGCGAAGGCCGTGGAAGGGAACGAGGGCCGGTTCCAAAGCCTTGAGCCGGTGACGAGGACCGCTGGCATCGAGTACCCGGCCATCGCAGCGGGCGAGCGGGACTTCATGCTCTATTGGCGCACGCTCCCCTGGGACCACGTGCCCGGGGGTCTGCTGATCTCCGAGGCCGGCGGGAGAGCCGCCCACCTTGACGGCGGCTGCTATCGGCCGGCGCAGCGCCGCGAAGGTCTGCTGGTCGCCGGCACCCCCGAGTTGTGGGAGCGGGCACGTGAAGTGCTCGGGGTCAACGAGCCGGCTTCGACGGAGCGGCCGAGGACGCGAGACGGCCGACCGCTCGCTCGCCCTGGCCAACCCCAAGCGGGGAGATCAGGCCTCGGTGATGACAAACCAATGACAAGCGAGCGTTTCGGGGCTCCGCACCACTCCCGAAAACTGCGCTGACCAGGGCGTTTGCCCTGGTCAGGTGGTGTCGGAGGGGGGACTTGACCGCTCAGGAGTGGGAGATCTCCCAGATGAGGGGTGTATGGGTGTTGTTGCACCTTGATGTTGCTGCTCCCCCATTGCTGCCTCCTGTGCGTGGTTGAGACCATTCCGCTGCGCCCAAGGCGGGTGACCCCAGAGACCTTCACACCCCCAGCGTCGTGTTTACACTACGCTACGAGTTGCTCAGTGGGCCAGCGCCTCTTGCCGCAGTGGGCTGACCCGAAGCCCCTCTACGGGTACGGAAGCCTCGGCAACTACCACTGCTCAGATGGGGCGACGCAACAGGCGCGTGGCTCATGGTCGACCAGTCGCTCACAGACGCGCGATACCGCATCCGTCGATCCCGTTCTCGTGGACCTCGAGAGGAGTCGGAAGCGGCGGGCGCGACTCGACCCGAAGCTCAGTCGTGCGTTCTCGGACTGGAGCGATGGAGGTGATGGCAAGCTGTCCCGGTGGAGATCGTCGGAAGGGACGAGCTACTCGATCGTTGGATTGCGTCGCGCCATTCGATCGAGATGCTGCTCGGAGATTCAGGAACTGGGAAATCAACTGTTCTGGGGGAGGCTCAGCGTCGCCTGCGAGAACTCGGAGAGGTCGCGCCTGAGCCGGTGGCCACCCAACGCTCGCCGGGCAGTCTCCAGCGGGCGCTGCTCGAGTCGCTGTCGGCGGCGTTGGCAGAGATCGTCAACGCCGAGGGCACGCTGGACCGCGTCGCTCGCGTGCTGATCGATGCAGGCTCGGTCATGCTCGACAAGAGGCTCGCCGATCTTCGAGCTGGACTTGGCCGCTCGTTGTTGAGTTGGGTGCGCCAGAAGACCGGCGATCATGTCGGCGACCTCATCGAGGAGTTCGCCGCGGCGCTCACCCAATCGGAACAAGAGTCGTTGACGAACCGACTGAACGCTGCCGGCGAGAACGACATCGTCGAGCAACTGGCTTCGTTCGTCAGTGATGTCGTTGGACTCGCAGGAGACCGCCGGGTCCATCTCGCGCTTGATGACGTCGACCGCCTGGATGACTCTGACT
>JAFAFN010000202.1 GCA_023423475.1 Actinomycetes bacterium
ACCCGTTCGACCAGCTCGGGCATCGCGGCGACGTGCACGAACTCCGCGTCGCGATCCCGGTGCGACTCGCGCCCGAGCGCGATGTGGCCGATCCAGAACTCGCACACCTCGCAGCAGTGCACGACCAGCGCACCGATCGAGTTGGTCCCCTCGAAGGGCGTGGCGTTGAGACGACCGCCGGAGCGCTCGGCCACCTCGAGCAGGTGGTCGAGGGCGTCCTCGAGGTACGCGAGCAGCAGTGGTGCATCCATCCCGGTCTCCTTCGCCGCGCCGTCGCGACTCACCCGACGCCCTCGCCCGCACAGCTGTCCACCGGTGCCGCACCGTCCAGGCGCGCCCGGATCCACGAGCTCACCAGCTCGGCGGTCGCCGGGAGCACCGAGCCGTGGTCGGCCCCGTCGATGACGTGCAGCTCGGTGACCTGCCCTGCGGTGCACATGCTGTCGTAGAGGTCGCGCACCCGCTCGATCACGACCCGGTCGTCCAGCGTGCCGGACGCGAGCAGCACCGGCACGCCGTCGACGGCGATGCTCCCGACGTCGTTGTCCTTCAACAGCCCTGCTGCGGGCTCGGTCGTCCGCGGGTCCGCCCGGAACGCTCCGGCGGCGGCGACCGGGATGAGCGCGTCGGTGATCTCGTCGAGGCACGCCGACTCGACGACCTCGCTGGCGGCGAGCGCCTCGGGGGTCAGGTAGTCGGCCGGATCGATCTCGGGGTGCTCGGTCGCCCCGCCACGGAGCGCCATCATCGTCAGGATCGACGTCACGATGGGGTCGATGCCCCCGTAGACGCGGTCGAGCATGGCGGCCGGTGCGAGCGCGACGGTCCCGACGAGCTCGAGCTCCGGTGCACGCGTCGCCGCGAGCTCGTGGGCCGAGAGTGCACCGTGTCCTCCTTGGGAGTGACCGATGCTGATCCAGCGGGTGCCGGCGTGCGCGTCGGGCAGCTGGCGGACCGCCGTCACCGCGTCGATGACCGCGTTGCCCTCGCTCGGCTTCGAGAGATAGGGGTGGATCTCGCCGACGGGGCCCATGCCCACGTAGTCGGTCGCGACGTGCACACCCTCGACGCCCCAGTCCGCTGCGGGCCGACCGTCGCGGCTCGGGGCGCAGATGCCCGCCACGCCGGTCGTACCGTGGGCGGTGGACACCACTGGCCATCCACCCCGTGGAGGGTCGCCGTCCGGATGGGTGACGACGCCCGTCACGGCTCGGGGGTTCCCACCGGCGTCCTCGGAGAGGTACATGACCCGCGACGTCGTGCGGCCACCGGTCGACCCGATCCGCTGCACGCGCAGCAGGTCGCCCGGCGAGCCCGTCGGGAGCGGGTCGGGTGGCACGTAGAACTCCTCGAGCCCGCCGGCGAACTCCTCCGGGCCGCTCGCGTCGCCAGCGCGGTCGAGCGCGTCGCTCGTCGTCGGTTCGTCACTCGTGGCGGCGGAGTCGTCGGCGTCGCCGGAGCAGGACGCCGCGCTCGGCCCCACGAGGACAACCGCTGCGAAGAACAGCCGGACCACGCGATTCTGGCGGGCTCGACGATGGTGATCCGGCACGGCACGGCCCCCCTCGGTGCGACGACCACGTGGTTCTAGCACCGGCGAGCACACCGCCGACGCCCTTCGTGCCGCCACGTGTGCTGGGATCGGGGGCATGACCGACATGGCATGGTCCAACCCCTCCCCCTCCACCTTCTCCATCGGCGGCGATCTCCCGGTGACCCGACTCGGCTACGGGGCGATGCGCATCACCGGGCCCGGCACCTGGCACGAACCAGCGGATGTCGACGAATGCCTCGCGGTCCTGCGCGAGCTGCCCGATCTCGGCGTGGACCTCATCGACACCGCCGACTCCTACGGGCCCGAGGTGTCCGAGCGTCTCATCCACGAGGCGCTCGCCCCGTACGACGACGTGGTCGTCGCCACCAAGTGCGGTCTCACCCGCCACGGTCCGAACATCTGGCTGCCACTCGGTCGTCCCGAGTACCTGCGGCAGGGCTGCCTCATGAGCATGCGCCGTCTGGGCCTCGAGCAGATCCCGCTGTTCCAGCTGCATCGCATCGACCCCGCGGTACCCGCCGAGGAGCAGTTCGGCCTGCTGGCGGAGCTGCGCGACGAGGGGCTCGTGCGCCACGTCGGGCTGTCGCAGGTTTCGGTCGACCAGATCGAGGCAGCCCGGGCCGTCGTGCCGATCGCGACGGTCCAGAACCTCTACAACCTCGGCGACCGGTCCTCCGAGGACGTGCTCGACCACTGCGAGGCCCACGACATCGGCTTCATCCCCTGGTTCCCGCTCGCCGCCGGGGCGTTGGCCGAACCCGGCGGCGCGGCTGCCGACATCGCCGAGGCGCACGGAGCGACGACGGGCCAGGTGGCGCTCGCCTGGCTGCTGCAGCGCAGTCCCGTGATGTTGCCGATCCCGGGCACCAGCTCACGGGCGCACCTCCGCGAGAACGTAGCGGCCGCGATGGTCACGTTGAGCGACGAGGAGATGGCCGCCCTCAGCGCCTGAACCGACCGCTCAACGACGGGCGTCGCGTGCCGACAGCAGGAGGGTGTGGACGGCGTGGTACTCCGTGGTCGCAGATGTCGACATCGGCAACTTCGACGAACCGCGGCGCGGGCGAGCAGCTGCCCGGGCGGCGTTCGCCGAGGTGCGCCGGCTCGGTCGCGCCGATGACCGCGTGGTGTCGACACGTCGACGCCGTCGGTCGCGGAACATCGTCGAGGTGACCATCACCGTCGAGGCGCCCTCGGCGGTGCATGCCGTCGAGCTCGCCGGCACGGTGCTGCGCACCGGCATCCACGCGAGCGGTGGCAACACCTCGGGCTGGGACGACATCCGCTGCGATCTCCGCTCGGCACCACGCCGAGCGACTCGGCGTGGTCGACGCGACCACGGCGACGCGGCGATCAGCTGGGCGGCGCTCGCCACCGTGGACACCGACGAGTGGGCCCTCGCCGGCCAGCGGGCCCGCCATCTCGATCGCCACGACACCGATCTGCCGCCTCTGGTCGGTGCGGTGATCGACCTGCGCTGACCCCGCGTCGGGGGAGGAACCAGCCGTCCGCAGCCGTATCGTGATCCCGGGGTCGGCAGGGCCCGCGACGAGGGGATCCAGTTGACAGCAGCTCCGGCCACGGTGACCGCGACGACCGGACGGGGTCCGGTCGAATACCTCGACTCCGGCGGCGACGGCGCCCCCGTGCTGTTCGTGCACGGCACCCCCGGTGGGTGCGATCAGGGCGAGCTCATGGGTCGGTTCCTCGTCGATGCGGGCTTCCGGGTGATCGCTCCCTCACGTCCCGGCTACCTGCAGACCCCGCTGGACGACGACCGGGCCACACCGGCGCAGCAAGCTGGCCTCCATGCCGCGCTGCTCGAATCGCTCGACCTGGACCGGGTGTCGCTGGTGTGCTGGTCCGGCGGCGGACCGTCCAGCTACCAGCTCGCCATCGAGCGCCCCGACCTCGTCGCTGCGATCGTCGCGATCGCCGCGGTGTCGCAGCCGTACACGTTCGAGCACCCTGGCGAAGAGCGGGCGATGTTCGGCAGGCCCGGGACGTGGCTGGTGCGCGAGCTCGTCCGGCACGCGCCGCACTCGACGGTGAAGATGCTCGTCGGCGAGGAGGGCGAGCTCTCCAAGGAGGACACCCGGGCGCTCGTGGACAAGGTCTGGCAGGACGATGTCACCCGGCAGTGGGTCCTCGACTGGGCGGTGACCGTGAGCGGCCACCGACGCGCCGGTTTCGACAACGACCGAGATCAGTTCCCTTCGATCGAGCTGGACCTCGCGTCGATCACCGCACCGGTCCTCCTGGTGCATGCCGACACCGACAGCGACGTGCCGATCGCCCACAGCGACCATGCCGCCGGCGTGCTCCCGAACGCCGACCGGCTGACGCTCGCCGACGGCACCCACATCAGTGCGTGGACCGGCCCCGATCAGGCGGCGACCCAGGCCAGGATCGTCGAGGTGCTCCGAGCGGTGTGACCCTCGGCGAGCGGGGAATGGATCCGTCGATGCGGCGTTGACCTCGGTCATGACGTCGTCCCCCACGGAGCCCGCCACGAACGAAGCGACCATCGAGCTCGGACTCGACACCTTCGGTGACATCACCGTCGACGACGAGGGCCGACCGGTCCCGGCGCCACAGGTGATCCGCGACGTGGTCGACCAGGCGGTCCTCGCCGATCGGCTCGGACTCGACTTCTTCGGCGTCGGGGAGCACCACCGGTCGGACTTCGCGATCTCGTCGCCCGAGGTCGTCCTGGCGACGATCGCCGGCAGGACCGAGCGCATCCGCCTCGGCTCCGCGGTCACGGTGCTCAGCTCGGACGACCCGGTCCGGGTGTTCCAGCGCTTCGCGACCCTGGACGCGCTCTCGAACGGGCGGGCCGAGGTCATCCTCGGCCGCGGATCCTTCACCGAGTCGTTCCCCCTGTTCGGGTTCGACATGGCCGACTACGAGACGCTGTTCGAGGAGAAGCTCGACCTGTTCTCGCTGCTCGTGCGCGAGCAGCCGGTGACCTGGTTCGGCGAGACACGCCCGGCCCTCGACCACCAGGACGTGCACCCACCCACCGAACGGGGACTCCGTGCCTGGGTCGGGGTCGGTGGCAGCCCGTCGTCGGTGATCCGCGCCGCTCGCTACGGCTTCCCGCTGATGCTGGCGATCATCGGCGGCGACCCGCTGCGGTTCGCTCCGTTCGCCGACCTCTACCGTCAGGCCACCACCGAGTTCGGCGACGGGCTGCTGCCGATCGGCATCCACAGCCCTGGCCACGTCGCGGCCACCGACGACCAGGCGCTCGACGAGCTCTGGCCCCACCATCGGGTCATGCACTCACGCATCGGCGCGGAGCGAGGCTGGCCACCGATCACGCGCGAGCAGTTCGAGGCCGCCGCCGGCCCGGAGGGCGCGTTGCTGGTGGGGTCGCCCTCCACGGTCGCATCGAAGATCGTGCGAGCGGTGCGCGGGCTCGGTGCGAGCCGCTTCGACATGAAGTACAGCGCGGGCACCCTGCCGCATGGGCTGATGATGCAGAGCATCGAGCACTACGCCACCGAGGTGGCGCCGCTGGTGCGGTCCCAGCTCGGCGAGCGAGCTCCGTAGCGAGCTGCGCTCAGTGCGCGGTGGCGGCGTCGCCCGATGACCGCTTCGGCAGGGCGTTCACCACGGCGACGATGATGCCGCCGACCACCAGGCCGATGACGGCGGAGATCGCCGTGTTGATCAGCCAGGCGAGCACCCCGCCGATGCCACCGACGTCGTGCACGGCCTCCTCGAGGTGGTGGGCCACCTCGTAGGGCCCGTGCCAGCCGAGCTCGTCGGCGCCGACGAGCAGGATGTGGCCGCCGACCCAGAGCATGGCGGCGGTACCGACGATCGACAGGAACGTCAGCAGCTTCGGCATGCCGGCGACGAGACCTCGACCGAGGCGCTGCCGCGACGGCGAGTCGCCCGCGATGAGACGCAGTCCGACGTCGTCCATCTTCACGATCAGCGCGACCACGCCGTAGACGACCGCGGTGATGACGAGTGCCACGATCACCAGCACGAGCCCCCGGCGGAGCAGGGGCTCCTCGATGACCTCCTTGAGGGCGATCACCATGATCTCGGCCGACAGGATGAAGTCGGTGCGCACGGCGTTCGAGATGGTCGCCTTCTCGGCCTCTTCGCCCTGGAGGACGACGGGCACGTCGTGGGAGTGATCGTCGCCCTTGAACTTGTGCCAGACCTTGTGGGCGCCCTCGTAGGCCAGGTAGGCGCCGCCGAACATCAGGATGATCTCGACCAGCAGGGGGGCCACCGCACTGAGGATCAGTGCCGCCGGCAGGATGATCAGCAGCTTGTTGCGGATCGATCCGGTGGCGATGCGTCGGATGATCGGGAGCTCCCGCTCCGCGGCAAGCCCCTGCACGTAGGCCGGCGTCACCGCCGCGTCGTCGACGACCACGCCGGCGGCCTTCATGGTGGCCTTGCTCGCCGCGGCGCCGATGTCGTCGACCGAGGCTGCTGCCAGCTTGGCCAGCGCGGCGACGTCGTCGAGCAACGCCGCGAGTCCGAATGCCACTGTCACTCCTCCGGGGGATCACGCCGATCAGGCGTCCGGCAGGCTACCCGCGGTCGATCTCCGAGGGGTGCGTCGACGCCGCCGTCGCGAGCGGAGCGCGTCGCACGGGCTCGGCGGCGCAGTCGGCGCAGATCCCCGGGATCGTCAGGTGCCGGGGCGCGGCGTGGAACCCGTGCTCGCGCATCAAGGTGCGCGAGACGCCGTCGAGCGCGTCCGCGGGCAGCTGCAGGACGGTGGCACACCGGGTGCAGACCGCGTGGTGGTGCACGTCGCCGGCCAGGTGGTAGGTCACCGGATGGTCCGAGAACCTGGCCAGCGTGATCAGACCGGCCTCCTCGAGCGAGTCGAGGGTGCGGTAGATCGTCGACAGGTGCACCGAGGGGTCGTCCCGCTGGACCTCGGCGGCGAGCTCGTCGGCGCTGAGGTGTCGTTCGCCCGCACCGACCAGCACACCCAGCACGGCCCGTCGTGCGGTCGTCACACGGACCCCACGTGTGCGGAGCTGATCCACCAGATCGTCGATCGACACCTGCGGGTGCGAGTGCGCCATCGCCGAAGTATGGCCCACACGTCGTCGGACCTCGCGACGGTGTGCCAGACTTCCTGCGAATGGTTCGCAACTGGACGTCGGCCCGACGACCGGTCCGAACAGCGACTGCCCGGGAGGTCCCGTGTTCTCCATGCACATCCCCGACGGCTTCATCGACACCCCCACGTCGATCGCCGCCTGGATCATCGCCCTGATCGGCATCGCGATCGCGCTGCAGCGATCGTCGGACGACCCGCTCGAGTCCCGCGCCGCGATGGCCGGCATGGTCGCCGCGTTCGTCTTCGCCGGACAGATGCTGAACTTCCCCGTCGCCGGCGGCACCTCCGGACACCTCATGGGCGGCGTGCTCGCTGCGGTGCTCGTCGGGCCGTGGATGGGTGCGCTGGCACTGACCGTCGTGCTCGTGGTCCAGGCGGTGCTGTTCGCCGACGGCGGCATCAGCGCCATCGGACTCAACGTGATCAACATGGCGTTCATCCCCGCCTTCGTCGGCTACGGGATCTTCGTGGTCACCCGGAAGCTCCTTCCCGCCACCCGCAGCGGGGTCCTGGCGTCCACCTTCGTGGCCTCGGTGCTCTCGATCGTGCTCTCCGCGATGGCCTTCGTCGTGCAGTACGCGATCGGCGGCAACGGTGCCGTGCCGATCGCCGAGGCGGCGACGGCCATGATCGGGGTGCACCTGCTCATCGGCGTCGGCGAGGCCCTCTTCACGGCGTTCGCGGTGGGAGCGGTGCTCGCGTCCCGGCCGGATCTGGTCTACGGCGCACGGGACCTGCGCCCGTCGGTGCCGACGATGGCGGTGGCCTCGTGAGCGGGACCAGCGCCTCCTCCCCCGCGGTCAACCCCACGCCGGCGGATCGCACCGCCACCGTGTGGTTCATCGTCGGTGGCGTGCTCGTCGCGCTGCTGCTCGCCTTCGTCGTCAGTCGCTATGCGAGCGGCTCACCCGACGGCCTGGAACGTGTCGCCGCCGACAAGGGCATCGACACCGAGGTCACCGACCACGCCCTCGGCGACTGGCCCTTCGCGGACTACTCGACGAGGGGCATCGACGACGAGGGTCTGGGGACCGGCGTGGCCGGCGTCATCGGTGTCGGCGTGACCTTCGCCGTCGCGTTCGGCGCCGTCTGGCTCGTGCGACTCGGCCGACGCGACGACGCGGGGCAGACCCGCTCCGAGGTCGACACCGGGTCCGTCTGAGCGCTCCCTGCCGATGGGAGGTTCCCACTCGCACCGCGCCACCTCGTCATCGATCGCCGCGCCGCCGCCGACGTCGTCGCGGCGCCACCGGGTGGGAGCGGCCGAGCAGCTGGTCGTGCTGGGCGCCTTCGTGCTCGCCGTCGTGTCCACGCCCGTGCGAGCGGTCTGGGCGTTCGCCGCCTATGGCCTGATCCTCCTGGTCGTGCTGCGCTGGGCACGGGTACCACTGCGCACCGCCGCGCGGCGCACCGCCATCGAAGCCCCGTTCGTGCTCTTCGCGCTCGCCCTCCCCTTCATCGGGACCGGGCCGCGGACCGACGTGCTCGGCGTGTCGGTCTCGGTGGCGGGATCGTGGGCGGCGTGGGGTCTGGTCGCCCGCGCGACCTGCTGCGTGCTCGCAGCGGTCGTCGTGTCGTCCACCACGCCGGTCGCCGACCTGCTCGAGGGGTTCGACCGACTGCGCGTGCCCCGTACGCTCACGTCGATCGCGTCCTTCATGGTCCGCTACCTCGACGTCGTCGGCGCCGAGCTGCGCCGGCTGCAGATCGCCCGCATCTCACGCGGGGACGACCCCAGATGGTTCTGGCAGGGTCGAGCGGTCGCGGCGACGGCGGCAGCATTGGCCATCCGGTCCTTCGAGCGGGGTGAGCGGGTCCAGTGGGCGATGACGTCACGGGGCTTCGACGGGACGTTCCCGGACACCTCGACGCGACGTACCCCGTTGCGGTGGTGGCCGGCCGTGCTCCCCGCCCTCGTCGCGTGGGGGATCGCCTTCGCAGCGATCGTGGACCACTGGGGTTCGGCGTGAACACCGCGATCGAGGTGGTCGACCTGCACCACCTCTACCCCGACGGAACCCACGTGCTGCGAGGTGTCGAGCTGTCGGTGCCGACGGGCCAACGTCTTGCCGTCCTGGGTCCGAACGGCTCGGGCAAGACCACGTTGATGCTGCACCTCAACGGCGTGCTCTCGCCGACGCAGGGCAGCGTGAGCATCGACGGCAAGGTCGTGGAGCGCGAGAGCCTCCGGGACATCCGACGGCGGGTCGGGATCGTCTTCCAGGACCCCGACGACCAGCTCTTCATGCCGACGGTGCGCCAGGACGTGGCGTTCGGACCGGCCAACCTGGGTCTGCGCGACGACGAGCTCGGCTCGAGCGTGCAGCGAGCGCTCGCCCTCGTCGGGATGGCCGACGCCGCCGAACGAGCACCGCACCACCTCAGCTTCGGGCAGCGCCGCCGTGTCGCACTCGCGACCGTGCTCGCCATGGACCCGACGCTGCTCGTCCTCGACGAGCCGTCGGCGAACCTCGACCCACAGGCCCGGAGGGAGCTCGCAGAGGTGCTGCTCGCGAGTGAGCTGACCACGGTCATCGTCACCCACGACCTGCTCTACGCCGCGCAGCTCTGCGAGCGCTCGGTGATCCTCGACGAGGGACGCATCGTCGCCGACGGGCCGACCCTCGAGCTGCTGACCGACGGAGAGCTGCTCTCGCGACATCGCCTGGAGCTGCCGCCGGGGGTGCGCCTGGACGGCGTCTGATGGCGCCCGGCGACGCCGGGCGCCGTGATCACGAGGCCGCTGCTCTGGCAGCGGCGGTGCGCTCCCCCGCGCTGCCGCTCGCACCGCGGTAGGTCGACGCATCGGTGCGGAACTCGGGATGGCCGTAGCTGCGCAGCCGCTGGCGCAGCGTCCAGGTGACCAACGTGTCGGTCACGGGGCGCAGCGGCGGCACCTTGTTGAGCAGCTTGACCGCTTCGAGTCGCCCGAAGATCAGCGGCGCCGCGGCCGCGACGCGGACCTTGTCGCCGTTGCTCATGCCGACACCCATCTGGGCCGCCTTCTCCTGGTCCCCGTTCAGGAAGGCCTTGATGAAGAACGCCGTGCTGAAGCTGCGCTCGAAGGTCTCGGCGATGCGGTTCGGGATCGAGTGGTCCGGCCGGAGGTAGGCACCCATCGTCGCCCGGACGAGCTCGCCGCAGGTCGCGTCGTCGTAGCCCTGGCGCAGGGTGGCCGCGCGCGCGAGGAACACCCTCAGGA
>JAFAFN010000268.1 GCA_023423475.1 Actinomycetes bacterium
GTTGGGACCTCGGAGCAGCACGATCTCGCCGTGGTGCACATCGAGGTCGACACCGGCGAGCGCCGGGAAGCGACCGATCAACGCGACCGCGTCGCGGAGGTGGACGAGTGGCGCGTCGATGCGCCAACGGTACCGGCAGCACCGAAGCCGACACCAAGTGCCTCGGGCCCGCACGGCGGACGATGGCGCGATCGGCGGCGTTCCACCTGAACCGTGACCGGGTGCCCCCGAAGGGACCTCGTGCTCGCGAGACGACCTGCATGGTGCGATCGGCGGCGTTCCACCGGTACCGTGACCGGGTGCTCGGAAAGATCCTGGGAGGGCTGGGCAAGGTCCTCATCGCCGCCGGCCTCCTGGTGCTCGGCTTCGTCGGCTACCAGCTGTGGGGCACAGGGCTCGAGACCTCACGCGGACAGTCCGAGCTGACCGAACAGCTCGCGGTCGACGTCGGCGACCCCGCCGTCGACGACGGCGACGTCGACCTCGAGAAGCTCAGCGAGCAGCTCGCCGAGGTCGACTCCCAGACCGCGCCGCCCACCGCCCCACCGCCCGAGGGCGAGCCCGTCGGCATCATCGAGATCCCCAAGATCGGCGTCGCCAACGTCATCGTCGAAGGTGTCTCGAAGGCCGATCTGAAGAAGGGCCCCGGGCACTACCCGAGCACGCCGTTGCCCGGTCAGGCCGGCAACTCCGGCATCGCCGGTCACCGGACCACCTACGGCGCCCCCTTCAACCGGATCGACGAGCTCGTGCCCGGCGACGAGATCAACATCGCCACGTCGCAGGGCCGCTTCACCTACGAGGTGATCCCCGCGCCGGGCCAGACCACACAGGCCTGGTACGCGGTCGCACCGACCGACGTCGGCGTGCTCGCGGACGTCGGCGACAACCGCGTCACGCTCACGGCGTGCCACCCGAAGTACTCCGCGCGGCAACGCATCATCGTGCACGCCGTGCTGAAGGCCGAGCCGGCCAAGGCGGCCGAGGTCGCCACCGACACCGCCGAGCCGGTCGAGGAGACCCCGGCGGCCGAGGAGTTCGACGAGGGACTGCAGGGCGACTCCTCGGCGCTGCCGAAGGTGCTGATGTTCGGCGCCGCGGCGATCGCACTGGTGGCACTGGCGTGGTTCCTCGGACGGCACTTCCGCACCTGGGCCGTCTACCTCGTCGCTGCCCCCGGGGTCCTCGTGCTCGTCTGGTTCGGGTACGTGTACATGGACCGCTACCTCCCCGCCCTGTGAGCGCCCGCCGAGCGGTCGTCGCCCTGTCGGCGCTCGTGCTCGTGTTCGGCGCGCTCGGCTGCTCCGGCGGTGATGCCGATGACGGCGGAGCGCACGACGCGGAGCAGACGACCACCACCGAAGCACCGGTGACGACCGTCCCGCCGGGCGTCCCCCCGGGAGCGACCGAGATCGGCTTCGCGGACCTCGAGACCGGGGGCTGCTTCGAGGTCATCGACGACCCGGTCGTGTCGGACCTGGCGGTCTGGTCGGTCGACTGTGCAACGCCGCACACCTTCGAGGTGTACGACCAGTTCACCTACGAGGGCGACACCGACGATGGCGGCTACCCCGGCGCTGCCGCCGTGCAGGACTGGTCCGAACGCGCGTGCCACGATCGCTTCGAGGCGTTCGTCGGCACACGTTGGACGCTCTCGGAGCTCGAGATCCAGCTGTGGTGGCCCACCGAGGAGAGCTGGGACCGGGGCGACGACACCGTCATCTGCGCGGCGCTCGAGGAGAGCGGCGACAAGGTGACGGGCACGCTGCGCGGCGTCGCTCGCTGAACTCAGCGACTGGCCCTCAGCGACCGCGGAACGCCGGGGGACGACGGTCGGTGAAGGCCTGGCGGCCCTCGACGAGGTCGTCGGAGGCCCACGCCGCCTCGAAGGCGGCGCGGTAGGCACCCTCGGCATCCGCGTCACCGCGTTCGAGCAGGTCGAGGCCGAGCTTGGAGCCGGCGAGCGACATCGGCGCGAGCTTCGCGATCGACGCCGCCAACTCGTCGGCCGCCGCGAGCGACCGGACCCCGGGGGCGTCGTCGCCGCCGGCCACGAGGTCCTGCACGAAGCCGAGCTCGTGGGCTCGTGCGGCGGTCACCTGGGACGCCGTGAGCACCATCCAGCGGGCCGTCGAGTGCCCCACCTGGAGGGCGAGGCGCTGGATCGTCCAGTGGTCGACCATCAGTCCGAGCTTGGCGACGGGGACCGCGAACCGCGCCTCGGAGGTCGCCAGTCGCAGGTCGCAGGCGAGCGCGAGCTGCGCGCCGAGCCCCATGCAGGCCCCGGAGATCGCCGCGATCGTCGGGAACGTCAGTCCCGCCAGGTCGTCGAGCATGCGTCGCAGCGCGTTGGTGAACTCGAGGTCCTCGAGCTCCTTGAGGTCGGCGCCGCTGCAGAACTGGTCGTCGCTGCCCGACAGCACCAACACCCGCAGCTCGTCGCGCCGAGCGTGCGTGACGGCGTCGTGCAGTTGCTCGAGCGCGGCGTGGTTGAGCGCGTTGCGACGCTCGGGTCGCGAGATGACGACGTGACCGATGCCGTCCGTGGCGGAGTACGAGACGATGCTCATCGTCGACCGCTCAGCCCGGTGCGCCGGGCTGCCAGATCATCGCCCACAGCGCGACGACCAGGAGCAGGTGCATGACGCCGCTGAGCGGCGCGACGGCCTTCGAGTCGGCCTTCTCGGCACGGATCAGGAAGAACAGGACGACGGCCATGATGATCCAGAGCGTGAACGCGATCGACACCCAGG
>JAFAFN010000011.1 GCA_023423475.1 Actinomycetes bacterium
ATCGAGAGGGTCGCTCCGTCGATCGTGAAGCTCGCCTCGCTGTCCCCGAAGGAATCGGGGAAGGGGACCTCCATGCCGCCCATCTCGGCCATGCCGAGGGAGACGGTGTCGGTGACGACCAGCTGGCCCGGTGCGGGGACCGACCAGCCGGCGGTCGTGCTGATCGTGCCGGTCGCTGCGACGACCCCGGCGGAACAGGTGACGTTGCCGGCCCGGCTGAGGGTGCCGTTCTCGGCGAAGGTCATGTTGATGTCACCGGAGCAGTCGGTCAGCCCCGGCCCACCGACGTTCGCGGTGTTGGCCTGGAAGATCGACGAGGCGGATGCGGTCCACGTCCCGACCAACGCGGCGTCGTCGGCCGCAGGTGCCGTCGAGGTCGTCGTGACCTCGCTGGTCGTGGTCGCTTCGGTCGTCGATGTCGTCGCCTCGGTCGTCGACCCGTCCGCCTCGTCGGCTGCCGGCTCGCCGTCGCTGCCGCAGGCGGCGAGCAGCGCCAGGGCGAGCATCAGCGAGGCGGCGATGGTGGGACGTCGGATGGCGGAACGTGTGCGCATCGTCCCAGTGTGCCAACGGATCGGCCGAACCGGGCGGAGCCGCGACCACGGCATCGACGGGCCTTCGGGGTCGATGGTGTCCAGGGTCGACGGGCGATCAGAGCAGCAGCTGCATCGTGGTGACGTCGAGCCACCTGTTGAACTTGCGGCCGACCTCGCGCTCCCGGCCGACGACCTCGAACCCGCAGGCCGCGTGCAGCCCGATCGACGCCGCGTGGTCGCTCACGATGCGGGCGACCATGGAGTGGAAGCCGTGGGAGCGAGCGGTCGTGACCAGCTCCCCGAGCAGCAGCCGGCCGACGCCGCGTCCCTGGTGGTCCTCGTGGACATAGACCGAGTCCTCGACGGTCGTGGAGTATGCCGGACGGTCGCGGTACGGCGACAGCGACGAGTAGCCGGCGATCGCACCGTCGTCGTCCACCGCGACCAGCACGATCCGTGCGCCGGTGCGGTTGGCGAGCCACTCCTCCTGCTCCTCGAGCGTGCGAGGGACCAGGTCGAACGTCGCGGTGGAGCTCAGCACCACCGGGTTGTAGATCTCCAGCAGGGAGGGCGCGTCGGCGAGGACCGCGGGACGTGTCAGCACCCCGTCACGGTAGCGGCGCGTGGTGCCCGGCCAGTGGCCTGCCCGAACGGACGATCAGAGTGCGTTGGCGGGGCGTGAGGTCGGCGTCGGCTCGATGATCCCGAGCGCTCCGGTCATCGCCTCGACCCGTGCCCACGACGCGACGGTCGGGGACTCGGTGAGCAGGATGATCTGCTGGCGCTCGGAGCTCTGCACCATGATCTCGAGCAGCGTGGGCAGCATGCCCGAGTCGAGGTTCGAGAACGGGTCGTCGAGCAGCGCCGGGAAGCTCTCCGACGAACCGCCCAGGTCCCGCAGCGCGGCGAGCCGGGTGACCACCGCGTGGGCGATCGCCGCGGTGTCGTCCAACTGGCTGTCGGCTCCGAGGTGCCCGACCGGTGCCACGTCCTGGCGCAGCCTGGCCGCCGCGCTGACGTCCGCGTGGTTGGACGCCGCCCACTCCACGTCGATGTCGCCGGCGAGCGACGACCACCGCTGTGCCGCATCGCGGTGCTCCTCGGCCGCGGTGATCAGGCGGCGACGTCCGGAGTCAGAGGACAGCAGGTTGTTGACGCGCTGGAGGTGGAAGCCCAGGTAGGACTCGGCTCCGGCGTCCGCGAGCGCATCGTCCTCGGCGGACCGGGCGGACTCGAGTCGGCGCCAGTAGACGATCGACACGAGCACGGCGGCCGCCGCGACGAGCACGAGCGGGGCGACGGCGACCGATCCGACGAAGCGGACCATCGGCAGCGTCAGCAGGGCGGCGAGTCCCGCGACCACGAAAGTGACGTGGCGCACCTGCTCGCTCTGCGCCTGGGTGCGTTCGAATGCTTCGTGGCGCTGCTCGATGCGCTCGATGACCGCGGCGTCCTCGACGCTCGTGCCGACGGCGTCGGCCTCGTCCTCGAGGCGTCGCTGCGCGGTGCGCAACGCGGTCGCGGCGGACCAGAGCTGGTCCTGGTCGACCCTCGCGAGCTGCTGGATGAGCTCGTCGCGGGCGGTGGACTCAGCGAGGTCCTGCGCGGTGAAGCGCATGGTCCGACGCGCGCCGCGAGGGTCGAGCCCCGCACGTGAGAGCAGGTCGATCTCACCTCGGGCGTCGGTGAACTGCGCCGTGACGTCGAGTCGTTCGTCGACGTCGATCACCCGGTGGTTCGCTCCGCTCGGACGGAAGACCGCGTAGCGGTGGCCGTTGTCGGCCATGAGCTCCAGGTGGACCCCGGAGCGGGAGTTGCCCAACGCACCGATGAACTCGTTCACCAGGCCATCGCGCTCCATCTGCTCGAGACCGGAGATGACGGTCAGGCGCGGGTGGAGATCGAAGGAGATGCTGTTGTCACCGGATTCGATCACGAGTCGTTCGAAGTACACGCCCCGATCATCGGCGCACGGTGCCCACTTCTTGAGCGGCTCGAGCTCGGTTGTCGACCGCGGATCGCCTCGGGTAGCATCTCCGTCCGGCCCATCGGCTCGTCCGGTTCGGTCACGCCCCCTTAGCTCAGTCGGCAGAGCGCTTCCATGGTAAGGAAGAGGTCGTCAGTTCAATTCTGACAGGGGGCTCACGGCAGCTGCGGCTGCCCGACAACACGGCGGCTGCGGCCGCCAGACAACACGGCGGCTCCGGCCGCCCGACATGGCGGCGTAGCTCAGCTGGTCAGAGCACTCGGCTCATAATCGAGGGGTCGCCGGTTCAAGTCCGGCCGCCGCTACACAACAGGTCCGGCCGCACCGGTTTGTCCGGTGGGGTGGTGGCCTGCAGACTGTTACCAGAACTCTTCACGACGGCCCAGCACCACGACGGCCCAGGATCACGACAGCAGGGATACGAGATGGCTTCCGACAAGCGGGTGAACGTCACCCTCGAGTGCACCGACTGCAAGCGGCGCAACTACATCACCAAGAAGTCCAAGGTGAACGACCGCGAGCGCATCGAGCTCAAGAAGTACTGCCGCTTCGAGCGGAAGCACACCCTCCACAAGGAGACCCGCTGATCCTCGTCCGCTGATCCCAGCGGCCGGCCACCGGGCCGATCGATCGATCGTGTGACTCAGGGCGCCCTACGGGGCGCCCTGAGCGCGTTACGCTCGGCTCGCATGGCGGACCCCCACGTAACCTCGCCCGACTCCTCGGTGTCCTACCCAGGGGTCCACGACGACCTCTCGGATCTGGTCGCCGCCGCCGCAGGGGGAGACGCCCAGGCGTTCGAGTCGCTCGTCGAGGCCACCCACCGGGACACCTACACCTTGGCGCTCCGGTTGACCGGCAACGAGGAGGACGCACGCGACGTGACCCAGGAGGCCTACCTCCGTGCGTACCGCGGTCTGGCGAACTTCCGCGGCGAGTCGCAGTTCTCGACGTGGATGTACCGCGTCACGGCGAACTGCGCCGCGACCTACCTCGGTCGACGAGGTCGCCACCGCCACGATGAGCTGCCCGACGCCTCCGAGTTGATCGACCTCCGCACCGACTTCGACCCCGAGCTGCGGGCGGATGCCTCCGACCTGCGCCAGCGCGTCATGGTCGCACTCGACGAGCTGCCGCCCAAGCTGCGTGCGGTGGTGATCCTCCGCGACGTCTACGAGCTCTCCCACGAGGCCATCGCGACCGAGCTCGGCATCAGCGGCACCGCCGCCAAGGTGCGACTGCACCGGGCGCGTCACAAGCTGCGCTCCGAGCTGTTCCCGGAGCTGGACCAGGTGGACTCCCGTGCGACGTGACGGTGCGCGGCGTGCCCGCGTGAGTTGCGACGACGCGGCGCCGGTGCTGCTCGACAT
>JAFAFN010000030.1 GCA_023423475.1 Actinomycetes bacterium
ACTGGCGACTCGAGCTGGAGAACGTCGGCAACACCGATGTCACCGACGTCGACTTCGTCGACCTCTTGCCCGGCGTGGGTGACACCTCGGTGATCACCACGTCCAACGGCTCGCTGGTGCCGCGCAACAGCGAGTTCGCGCCGATCCTCATCACACCGATCTCCGCACCCGCGGGATGGACCGTCTCGTACTCGACCTCGACGAACCCGTGCCGCCCCGAGGTCGGTGGCCCTGCTTCGGGATGTGAGGACCCGGTCTGGACGACGGCCCCCGACCTGCTCGCCCTCGGTTCGTACCGGTCGCTCAAGTTCAGCTACGTGGGTGACCTCGGCAGAGGTGGGTCGGCGACGTTCGAGTGGCGCATGCGCGCCCCGATCAACGACCCGGCCTACGACCAGGGCGGGACCGACCCCGACGACCCCTACGAGTTCCTGTCGACCTGCGAGGCGTACGCCGCGCCGACCGACCCGGACCACTGCCCGAGAGCGGTCAACTCCTTCGCCTACGGCGCGGTGTCGACCAACCTGCCGCCCGGCGCCCCGCAGATCGGTCGGCTCTACGCCGAACCACCCCAGGTCGAGGTGAGGATCGTGCGACCACCGATGCCCAACGGCATCGGCGACCGGGTCTGGTACGACGAGGACTTCGACGGCATCCAGGACGACGGCGAGCCGGGGCTCCCGGCGGTGACCGTCGCCCTGTTCACCGCTGGTGGCGCGTTCGTGGCCGAGACCTCCACCGACGCGGAGGGCGAGTACGGCTTCAACTCGGTCGACGGGCTGCCACTTCCGGCCGGCTCGTACGTCGTGCGGGTGTACGACCGGGTCGGCTGGTACATCTCGCCCCAGGACGTGACCGGCGGACCGGCCGACGAGGGCGCACCGGTCGGCGTGCCACCCGGCACGAACACCGGCGACGACAGCGACGTGCCGCAGGCGGTCAGCGGAGTCGGACCCGCGGGCCCGTACCACCAGAGCGTCCCGGTGGAGCTGGGCGACAACCTCAACAACCCACCCGGCCCGTCGCCCGAGGGAGAGCTCGACCCCACCTGGGACGCGGGCCTGTGGCGCGCCGAGCCGGAGGTCGTGATCGACAAGGTCACCAAGGACGTCGCGTGGGACGACAGCGAGGCCGGCGACGGCGTGCTCATCGTCCCGGGCCGATCCGTCGAGTGGACCTACACCGTGACCAACACGGGCAACGCTCGGCTCGAGGACGTGACCGTGACCGACGACGGCGGGCCCGACGCCGACTTCGCCGTCACCGACTGCACAATCCTCGACGACGGACAGAACGCCGATGGCCTCGCCTCGTCCGCGACCGCGCCCTTCGCACTCAACCGCGGTGCGGTGATGCAGTGCACCGCGACCGGCACCGCCGGGGCGGTCGACTACTCCAACGTGGCGACGGTCGAGGGCACCGCGGTCACGGATGCGGGCCAGCCGGTCGTCGCACCGGCCGGGTTCGCGCCGATCCCCGATCCGGTCAGCGACACCGACCCCTCGAGCTACGTCGCCGCGATCTACGACCTTGCCCTTGCCAAGACCGTCGGGCTGCCCGACCTCGCGACGGGCGATGTCACGTTCACGATCACCGTGGACAACCAGGGCGAGCTGCCCTCCGGTGCCTACGCCGTGACCGATTCGCTGACCCCTGGCCTCTCGGTGGTCTCCTCCAGCCCGACGGCGTCCTCGACCACGGGGGACAGCGCCTCGGGCGTCGAGCTCGAGTGGGACCTCGACGACCTCGACCCAGGTGACTCGCGCACGATCACCATCGAGGCCCACATCGACGACTTCCTCGTCAGGCCCTACCGCAACCTGGCCGAGATCTCCGACGACGACGCCGACGAGGTGACCACCGGCAACGACGTCCTGACGCCGACCTCCGATGTCGACTCGACCCCTGACACCGACCCCACCAACGACGGCGACTACGGACCGGTTGGCAGCCCGAGCGCGATCGACAACACGAGCATCGCCGATGCGGGTGTCGGTCCTGACACACCGCCCGATGGTGAGGACGACGCCGACATCGCGGATCTCGTTCCGGACATCGACTACGACCTCGCCCTCGCCAAGATCGCGGTCACCTCGCCGGTCGGCCTCGTTGAGGATCCGGTCTTCACCGTGCGGGCTTACAACGAGGGCAACGTTCCCTCGGGTGAGTTCGAGGTGCTCGACCAACTCCCGACAGGACTGTCGTACGACCCGGCCGCCAGCAGCCCCGAATGCGTCGGGGAAGGGCTGAACCGGGTCCGGTGCACGACAGCGAACCTCCAACCCGGAACCTCGACCTCCTACACGATCGCGACGACGATCGACGGCGACCCCGCCGACTACGCCACGGCCCCGTGGCAGAACTGGGCCGAGATCGACGCCGACTCCGCCCAGGCCCTCTACGCCGTCGACGACACCGACTCCACCCCCGAGTCGGTCGAGGGCAACGGCATCGGGTCCGACGACACGCTGCCGGGCGACGACTTCACCGACGTGACCACCGCAGGAGCCACCTACATCGACCCCGGTGCCGACGAGGACGACAACGACTCCGCCGTCGTCGAGACCTCCGTCGCCTACGACCTGGCGCTGGCGAAGACCGCAGCGGCCACCCCGGTTACCCAGACCGACGACGCCACCATCACCTACACGATCACCGTGCAGAACCAGGGCACCGTCGACTCCGGGACGTACACCGTCACCGACGTCGTGCCCGCCGGGCTCTCCGTGGACGAAGCGGACGGCGGTGACATCACCATCGGGGGCGACGGCACCACGACGATCGAATGGACCGGTACCGATCTGGCTCCCGACGAGGTCGCCACCTTCACCGTCGCGACCACGGTCAGTGACCTGACCGAGCGGCCCTTCCGCAACGTTGCCGAGATCAGCTCCGACTCCGGCGAGGACCTCTACGGGCTCACCGACCGGGACTCGACCCCGGACCTCGACGCGGACAACGACGGCGACTACGGGCCGGTCGGCGACCCGAGCGACATCGACAACCTGAGCATCGAGGAAGCTGGCGTCGGCCCGGACGCGCCGCCGGAGGGCGAGGACGATGCCGACATCGCGGACGTCTCGTTCCCGCTCACCTACGACCTCGCCCTCGCCAAGGTCGCGAGCGACGAACAGATCGAGCTCGGCGACACGGTCACCTACACCGTCACCGTGCAGAACCAGGGTGTGCTCGACTCCCGAGAGTTCACCGTGACCGACCTCGTCCCGCCCGGCCTCGAGGTCGTCGACGGCTCGATCAGCGACGGCGGCGCGCTCACCGGTGACGCCACCACCGGCTCGACCATCACCTGGGACCTCGACGCGCTCGCTCCGGCGGCTTCGATCGAGCTGACCTTCGACGCCACCGTCACCGACGTCACGCTCCGGCCGTTCCGCAACCACGCCGAGATCACCGCCGACTCGGCCGACGACTGGTCGGTCGCGGGTGACCCGATCGCCGACGTCGACTCCGTGCCCGACGCCGACACGGGCAACGACGGCGACTACGGCCCGGTCGGTTCGCCCGGCGCGATCGACAATCGGGCGATCGCCGATGCGGGTGTCGGAGCGGATGCTCCACCGGCCGGCGAGGACGACGCCGACGTCGCGGACGTCGACGTCGACGTCCGCTACGACCTCGCCCTGGTCAAGACCGGTCCGGCCGAGATCGACCCGTTCCCCCTTTCCGCACCCGTGACCTTCAGCATCGTCGTGCAGAACCAGGGCAACGTGCCCTCCGGCCCCTACACCGTGACCGACGACGTGCCCCGCGGCATGATCGCGACCGCCGCCAGCGCCGGCGGCGAGATCGCCGTCGACGGCGAGTCCGTCATCTGGACGGACCTGCCCAGCCTGGCTCCGGGCGCGTCGGCGACGCTCACGCTCGATGTACAGGTCGACGACCTCACCACCCGGCCCTGGACCAATGCAGCGGGCATCACCGCGGATTCGGCCTCGAGCTACGACTCTGGGACCGAGACCGTCGCCGACGTCGACTCGGTCCCCGGCGACGCGGCGACCAGTCCGGTCGACAACACCGCCATCGGCCAGGCCGGGGTCGGCGCCGACGCCGGTTTCGACGACGAGGACATCGCCGTCGTGGACACGACGATCGTCTACGACCTCGCACTGGTGAAGACCGTCGATGACGTCGTGGTGGCCCCCGGCGCCGAGGACACGTTCACCATCACGGTCCAGAACCAGGGCAACGTGCCGTCGGGCCCCTACACGGTGACCGACGACGTGCCCGCTGGACTGGCTGTCGTGTCCGGCTCGGTGAGCGACGGCGGCGTGGCCTCGGACCTGCCGCTCGGACCGGCGTCGACGGTGACGTGGACCGACCTGCCGTCGATCGACCCGGGCGGCACGATCGAGCTCACCTTCGACGTGGTGATCGACGACCAGGGCGAAGCGCGGCCCTACGTGAACTTCGCCGAGATCACGGCGGACTCCGCCGAGGACTACACCTCCATCGACCAGGACGTCGATCCCGACGTGATCGTGCCGCTCGCTGCCGAGGTGGTCACCGACGTCGACTCGGTGCCCGGTGACGTCGAGACGAACGGGGTCAACAACACCTCGATCTCGGAGGCCGGAGTCGGTCCCGACGCCGGTTTCGACGACGAGGACATCGCCATCATCCTCGCCCCTGTCACCTACGACCTGGCCCTGGTGAAGACCGTGTCGTCCCCGACCATCGGCTACGACGACACCGCCACGTTCAGCGTGACCGTCGAGAACCAGGGCAACGTGCCGTCGCTGGCCTACAGCGTGGTCGACGACCTGCCCGAGGGCCTGGCCGTGGTGGCCGGGTCCGCCAGCGACGGCGGCGTGGTCTCCGACGACGCTGCCCAGGTGACCTGGACCGGCCTCCCGTCGATCGAGCCGGGCGCGACGGCGGTGCTGACCTTCGACGTGGCGATCGAGGACATCACGACGAGGCCGTGGACGAACGTGGCGGAGATCAGCGCTGACAGCGCCGACTGCTACACCGTGGTCGAGCTGTTGCCGATCACCGACGTGGACTCCGTGCCGGGCGACCCCGAGACCAGCGACGTCGACACCACCGACCTGGCCCAGGCGGGTGTGGGAGCGGACGAGGGCTTCGACGACGAGGACATCGCAGTGCTCGACTCGACGGTCACCTACGACCTGGCCATCGACAAACGTCTGCTGCCGGGCCAGAGCTACGAGCAGGGCGCAGTGGTCGACTACGAGGTCGAGGTCATCAACGAGGGCAACGTGCCGTCAGGGCGCTACTCGTTCACCGACACCATCCCGCCGGGCATGTCGTTCTCGTCCGCGTCCGACGGAGGAACGGCGATCGGCCAGGTCGTGACGTGGGCGGACATGCCGTCGCTCGACCCGGGTGGGTCGGCGACCGTCACCGTGTCGGCGACGCTCGACGACGTGACCCTCGAGTCCTACCGGAACTGGGTGCAGATCACGTCCGACTCGGCCGAGGGGTACTCGACGCCGAACCGCACCGTCGCCGACGTCGACTCGACGCCGGGCAACGGAGAGCAGGGCGAGGACGACGACGACGCCGAGATCATCCCGGTCGACGAGGTGCGCGCCGACAACGCCGTTCGGGGCGACGACGGCGGGCGGCACGGTGGAGCGCTGCCCTTCACCGGGAACGACACGGCCCGCCTGATCGGCATCTCGCTGATGCTGCTCCTGGCGGGCTTGGGCGCTGTGGCCGGCGCTGTCCGATGGCAGCGCCGGCCAGTCCGCGGTCACCCACGCGCGTGAGCGGACCGACGCGGAGCTCAGGTGCGGGTCGAGGACGTCATCGGCGCCATGGCCTGGAGGTACTGGGCGATTCGGCCGCTCCTCCCGGCGCGATACTGGACTGGTGACACGACCGAGCGATCTCCCGCGTGGCACGGGCGCGATGGATCTGGAGCGAAGCCGGATCCTGCTCGTCGAGGACGATCCGGCGCTACGCAACATGCTCGAGACGATCCTCGACGACGAGGGCTTCGAGTGCGAGGGCCTCTCCAGTGGCGAGTCGGCGCTCGAGCGGCTCGACTCCTTCGACCCCGACCTGGTGGTCGCGGACGTGGGCCTGCCGGGGATGGACGGGTTCGATCTGGTTCGAGCCGTTCGGGAGCGCTCGGCGGTCGCCGTGGTGATGCTGACCGCCCGGGCTGACAGCGCGGACGTGGTCACCGGTCTCGAGGCCGGCTCGGACGACTACGTGGTGAAGCCCTTCGTGGTCGAGGAGCTCATGGCCCGAATCAGGGCGAACCTCCGTCGAGCTCCCGGCGGAGAGCAGGCGGACACGATCTCGCAGGGTGATCTGCATGTCGAGCCGCGCTCCGGAGTCGTGACGGTGCGTGGTGACCGGGTCCTGCTCACCAGGACCGAGCTGCGCGTCCTGGTGGCGTTGCTGTCCGCAGCTGGGGACGTGGTCTCGCGGGAGCAGCTGCTCGCACGTGTCTGGCGGTACGACTACCTGGGTGACTCGCGCATGGTCGACGCACAGATTCGGCGACTGCGACTCAAGATCGAGGTGGACCCGTCTCGTCCACGGATCATCGAGACGGTCAGAGGCGTCGGCTACCGGTCGGCGGCCGGAGCTGCCGGTTCCGGGTCGAGCAGCGACGCGTAGTCCGCCCGCTGGAGCGGTCGGCGAACCAGCGTGCCATCAGGAAGCGGCACGTCGATCGCCTTTCCGGCACGTCGCACTTCGACCGACTCGATGCCGGGCACCGACGTGAGGGTGGCGACGATCTGGCCGACCGCGAGCAGCTGGTCCGCGCCGGCCACCTCGGCGAACGCGTCCGAGAGCTCGACCAGGACGAGGTCACCGTTCTGGTCGACCTCGTCGATCACGTCACCCCGTGACACGACCGACCGCTCTGAGGTGGGCGCGCCCCCCTGGCCAGGACCGCGTTCGAGGATCGACACGACCCTGACCGCGTCCGGTGCGGCCTCGAACGCGATCGTCTCGGGCACGAGAAGGTTGTCGCGGATCCAGTAGATCGACACCGCGCCGTGCTGCGGCGGATCGGCGGCAGCGACCGACGACGTGGTCGAGGACGGTCGGAGCGACTCGGGGAGCTCGTCCGGTTCGATCGCGGTGACACCGTCGTCGGGTACCCCGCATGCGCCGGTGAGGACCACGACTGCTGCCGCCGCGACGGCGAGTCCTCCGAGGGCGCGATGATGTGGACGGACGGGCCTCACGCCGTGAGCTCCTGGTGGTGGGCCACTTCGTCAGCCGTGGTCGACGGGTCGTCGTCGACCTTGCTCGGAGCGTGCAGCGGCAGCGTGATCCGAACCCGGGTGCCCGCATGGGGTGGATCGACGATGACCACGGTGCCCCCCAGCGCCCTGGCGTTCTCCCACACGAGCGCCAAGCCCAGTCCGGTGCCCTTCGGAGCTCCTGGTACTGAAGAGGCGGCCCCTCTGCGGAACCGCTCGAAGACCTCCTCGCGCTCCGCAGGCGGGATGCCGGGTCCGCGGTCGTCGACGTCGACGACCCAGGACGCCGCCGAGCAGGTGACGGCGATTCGCGTGCAGCCGCCGGCGTAGCGCCGGGCGTTCTCGACGAGGTTGCGGACCATGACCCGCAGTCGGCGTGGATCGGTCGGTAGCCGCGCCGGCAGCCCGGGGCCCACGTCGACGATGTCGGGCGCGACATCGAGCTCTTCGAACAGCGAATCGAGCAGCCGTCGGATGTCGACGCTCTCGACCTGTACGTCGGCGAGTCCGGACTCGAGACGCGAGAGATCGAGGATCTCGACGACGACCTGGGAGAAGTGCTCCACCTGGCTCCGTAGGACGTCGACGGCATCGCGTCCGGTCGGCGACAGCTCCGCCGCTCGGCGGTCGACGATGTGGACCGCCGAGGTGAGCGCGGTCAGAGGGGTCCGCAACTCGTGCGAGATGTCGGCGGCGAAGCGCCGCTCACGGCCGATCCTGGCATCGAGGGCATCTGCCATCTCGTTGAACGCGGTGACGAGCGGTACCAGGTCGGGGTCGTTCGCAGTGTGCAGGCGGGTCGACATGTCGCCCGCCGCGATCGTGCCGGCGGCGTCGGTCGCCTCGCGCAGCGGTCGCAGCACTCTCCGGCTGATCACCAGGCCGAGCAGGGCGAACAGCGCGGTGGTCAGGCTGGCTGCGCCCACCAGGGAGCTGCGGATCGCGTCGAGCGTCGAAGCCAGCTCGATCAGAGGAAAGGTCTGGAAGAAGGTAGCGCCCGAGCGGGGCAGCGAGACCCCGACGGTCACCGCCGGCTGCCCGTCCCACGTCGTCAGCTCCGTCGCCGCGCCGTCCTGTGCCAACTCACGCACCGCCGGCGGAAGGTCTGCCTCGCCGAACCCGACCACGGCGCCGTACCAGCTGCCGTCGACATCGACCAGGACGGGTCGAACGGGGTCGGACACTCCTGAGACGACGTCGCCGACCGCGCCGGGCTCCTCGGCGAGTGCACCGTCGATGAACTGAGCGTTCGCCAACGCCTCGCGGCGCACCATGTCGATGCGCTTGTCGAGCAGGTAGCCGCGCGAGAGCTCGTAGGCCAGGAATCCGAGCGCCACCGACACGGCGAGACCGCCGACGGCGAGCGCCAGCGCGGTCCTGGCGCGGAGGCCGAACCGTCGCGACCACCGTGCCGTGGGGCCCGACGGCCCTTCGGGCGCGCTCGAGGAGTTCGTTCCGGTCACGGCGAGCCACGGTAGGCGGGACCCGACCCTCGATCGCCAGACACGACCTCGAATGTCGCGAAACCGTCACAGAGACGCGAGACCGCCGGTGTGGCGCGGTGCAGGAGCCCTGTAGGAGCC
>JAFAFN010000414.1 GCA_023423475.1 Actinomycetes bacterium
GGCAGAATCCCCATGGGGCGAAGGCGTCAAACCGTGTCGAGCGGCACTCGGTGGGTTTCGGGGCGGGGTCGTCGCTCGGCTATGGTGGTCCGTCCCACGGGCTGTGGCGCAGCTTGGTTAGCGCGCCTGACTGGGGGTCAGGAGGTCGGGAGTTCGAATCTCCCCAGCCCGACGGAACCGGAACCCCTGCTTCGGCAGGGGTTCCGGACGTTCCGGGGTCCTGCGGGCTGCGGCCAGAGGTAGGTTCGTCCTGATGTTGTGTGGCGGACGACCTCGAGGGCTCGCTGGGCTCGTGCTGCTGGTCGCTGTGTCCTAAGTCCGTGGGTGACACCGTGCTGGTCACCGGGAGCTCGTGCGGGTTCCCCTGCGAGGGCGGCGGGCTGCGGGGATACCTGCTGTCCGAGGACCACGAGGTGTGGCACGAGGTGGACTGGCCCGAGCGCGTGACCGTCGACTCCGAGACCGAGTTCGTGCCGACGGCGACGACGGACGCCGCCGCCGCCATCTCGGTCGCGGGGCGCCACTACGCGATCGACGAGGCGGGATCGGTGACCTCGGTGCCGCAGCGACCCTTCAGCTCGGTCGCCGCATGCGATCTCGGCGATCGGCTGGTGCAGGTCCCCATCGAGGTGGTTCCTCCCGAGCAGCAACCGCCGCTCGATCTCGAGCGGATCGACGTGTGGCCGCTCCAGCACCGGGTCGCCGGTGCTGCAGACCTCCTCGTGCTCGGCGTCGAGGATCCGGAGTGGGAGCGCTCGGCGTCAGCGCCACCGGCGTTCGTCACCGGCAGCTCGTCCCACCTCTGCGGCGAGAACACGATGACGCTGATCGGACTGGGACCCGACCTGGGCCGGGAGCTGGTCTACTCGTCGGCCGACGACAGCTGGACGATCCGCGCCTCGAACTACGTGGAGCTCGCTGGCAGCTCGCGGCTCCCGGCGACGTGGGAGGACCTGGACGTCTCGTCGCCCGACGGGTCGACGGTGTTCGTCGTCGTCGCCGAGGTCGGTCGACGGCGGCTGCTGAGCCGCGCTGGCGACGGTCCGTGGATCGACACCGTTCGGTCGCCGCTCGCGGTCTACGCGACCGACGAGGGCGTCTACACGGTCGACCTCGAGGTGGGAGCCGACCTGGTCCGGATCTGGCCGACCTGAACGGCCGCGCCCGACTGGGACGTTCAGCGCTGGCGACGACGCCAGAGGTAGGTCGTGTTCATGAACCAGTTCACGACGAGCGCGACGACCGCGCCGAGCAGGTTCTGCACGACCCGTGACGGGCCCTCGCCGAGCAGCCCGAGCAGGAACCCCACGTTGTTGAGCGAGGTGAAGACCGCCACGTGGATCCCGGTGCCGATCAGCGACATCACCTCGTAGAGCGCGAACGCCGGGACGAGCTGCCACCCCCGGTAGCGCTGCTCCCAGAAGGTGAACTCGTTGTTGAGCACGAACAGCACGAGGATCGACACCTGGACGCTGAACAGGAAGGAAGAGGCGATCGGATCGATCGCCTCGTTCAGACCGGTCGTGATCTCCGGGAAGCCCACGGCCTCGGCGAAGGTGAACGCGACCGAGTTCACGACGAGTCCGACGATCCCGACCAGCGTGTAGAGCAGGAACGTGGGGTTGATCTGTCGGCCGAGTCGGAGCTCGGCCACGCCGAGCAGGTAGGAGCGGATCACCGAGCGGTTGAGCTTGGTCTCGCCGTGCACCCGGTTGGCGAACTCGTAGCCGACCTCGCTCACCGCCAGGTTGCGGTTGCGCCCGATGAACTCGAGCAGGATCTTGAAGCCTCGGGGGTTGATCGTCGGCGCCGTCGACTCGTACGCCTCTCGTGAGACGACGAAGAACCCGCTCATCGGATCCGACACCGGGACCCGTAGCAGCAGTCGGGCGATCAGGGTCGCGACCCAGCTGACGAACCGGCGACTCGCCGCCCAGTCGCCGTAGCCGCCGCCGACGGTCGAACGTGAGCCGACGCACACGTCCGCCTCGCCGCTGCGGACCAGACCGACCATCTCCGGCAGGATCGACTCGTCGTGCTGCAGGTCGGCGTCGATGACGGCGAGCACGTCGCCACGGGCCACCGACATGCCGTCGAGCACCGACGCGGACAGACCCGGGTCGTGGAAGCGCCGCATCGGGACGACCGTCGGATCGTCGATGGCCAGCTCCTCGGCGACACGCCAGGTTCCGTCGGGGCTGTCGTCGTCCGCCACGATGATCTCGTGGTCGATGCCCTCGAGCGCCGTGTGCAGCCGCGCCACCAGCAACGGGACGTTGTCCGCCTCGTTGTAGGTGGGAGTGATCACCGACAGCAGGGGAGCTGAGCGATCAGGGGGCGGTGCGGGGGCCATGGGCCAACGGATCGTACCGTCGACCACCCGCTGTCACGGGTGACCGGCCCTAGCATCGCCGTCATGTGCGGCCGATTCGTCTCGTCGTCCTCCCCGGACCAGATCGCGACCTACTTCGACGTCGACGCGGTGGCCGAGCAGCTGCTCGACCGCGGTCCGAACTACAACACCGCTCCGACCACGCCGGTCTTCGTCGTCCACTCCGACGGCAGCTCCCGGCGCCTGGACGCGTTCCGCTGGGGGCTGGTGCCGTTCTGGGCGAAGGACCCGTCGATCGGCAACCGGATGATCAACGCCCGCGCCGAGACCGTCGCCGAGAAGTCCGCGTTCAAGCGGTCGTTGTCGCGACGGCGCTGCATCATCCCCGCGGACGGGTTCTACGAGTGGACGACCGACCCCGCCACGAAGAAGAAGCAGCCGTACTTCATCCACCGTCCCGACGGTGAGCCCTACGCGTTCGCCGGGTTGTGGGAGGAGTGGAAGGGGCCCAAGGGCAAGAAGTCCGACACCGACGGTGGGGACGACGAGTTGCCGCCGGCGGAGCCGCTGCGCTCGACGACGATCATCACGACCTCGGCCAACGAGCGGATGTCGGAGCTGCACGACCGCATGCCGGTGATCCTGCCGAAGGCGGCGTGGGACCAGTGGCTCTCCGCCGACGAACAGGACATCGAGCTCATCGGCAAGTTGCTGGTGCCGGCACCGTCGGAGCTGATCTCGTTCCATCCGGTGTCGACCGAGGTGAACAACGCCCGCAACAAGGGCGAGCAGCTCGTCGAGGAGATCGACCTCGACGACGGTGAGGACGACGGGGCGGACTGAGGTTCCCCCGGGCTCGTCGGCTCAGCCCGGAACGTGTGCCTCGTGGCCATGGGCCCGGAGCGCGTCGCGGATCGCCGAGGTGGCGTCGTCCATCATCGTCGGATCCGGCGCACCGTCGGCACGGCGGAAGTCCAGGTCGGCCTCGGAGTCGATCGGCACCACATGCACGTGGCAGTGGGGGACCTCGAGCCCGGCGATGATCGTGCCGACGCGCACGGGCGAGAACGCGCTCATCTGTGCCTGACCGATGGCGAGCTGCACCTCGCAGATGCGAGCCCACAGCGCGGGATCGAGGTCGGTCCAGTGGTCGACCTGGGCGACGGGCACGACGAGGGTGTGGCCCGGTCGCAGCGGCGCGATCGTCATGAAGGCGACCACGTCGTCGTCGCGCCAGACGAAGCGGCCGGGCAGCTCGCCGCGGATGATCCGGGTGAAGATCGTCGGTTCGTCGGTTGCGGAGTCGCTCATGTGGATCGAGCCTACGATGCGACGTGATGGACGACACGAGCGGTCAGGCACCCGAAGCCCACGCACGAGGTCTGGCCGGCGAGGTGCTCGCGGAGGGCGAGGACCGTCTGCTGACGGCGCCCAACCTGATCACCCTCGTGCGACTGCTGTGCATCCCGCTCTACCTCTGGCTGCTGTTCGGGGTCGAGAACTACATCGCCGCGGCGATCCTGCTCGCTGCGCTCGGCGCCACCGACTGGGTCGACGGCTACGTCGCACGCCGCTTCGGTCAGGTGTCGAACTTCGGCAAGATGTTCGACCCGACCGTCGACCGGCTCCTGCTGATCGTCGGCATCGGCGGCATCATGCTCGCCGGTCTCGACATCGAGTACTTCATGTTGTTCGCCTGGATCGTCGTCATCCGAGAGATCGTCCTGTCGGTCATCGTCGGCGGTTCGGTCCTGCTGGGCGCACGACGCATGGACGTCACCTGGATCGGCAAGTGCGGCGCCTTCGCGATGATGACGTCGTTCCCGGCCTTCCTGGCCGCTGCGGACTCCTCCCTGGCGGGCACCACCTGGCGCACCGTGCTGCTCGTCATCGCCTGGGGCAGCGGCCTGCCGGGCCTGGTCTGCTCGATGATCGCGTTCGTCGGCTACGTGACCGAGGCTCCCCGGGCGCTGCGCGAGGGCCGTGAGATGCGCGCCGCGCTCGACGCCGCCTGAGCTCGAGGCCGCCAGAGCTCGCGGTCGCCTGTCACGTACGTCCCACGGGCGTTCGGCGGCGGTAGGTTCGGGGGTACGACATGTCCCGTCCGCGATTCTGCTGAAGGAACCCCCTGGTGAAGGCCGTCATCATGGCGGGCGGCGAGGGCACCCGCCTCCGCCCGCTCACGTCCAACTCCCCGAAGCCCATGCTCCCGCTGGTCAACCGGCCGATGATGGAGCACATCATCGACCTGCTGAAGCGGCACGGCATCGAGGACATCGTGGTGACCGTCGCGTTCATGCCGAACGCGATCCGCAACTACTTCGGCGACGGCTCCGAGTTCGGTGTGCGGATGGTCTACGCGTCCGAGGAGACCCCGTTGGGGACGGCGGGCTCGGTCCGCAACGCGATGGACGAGCTCGACGAGACGTTCCTGGTCATCTCGGGCGACGTGCTCACCGACATCGACCTGACGGCGCTGGTGGCCGAGCACAAGGAGCGAGCCGCGCTCGCGACGATCGGTCTGGTGCGGGTCGAGAACCCCCTCGAGTACGGCATCGTCATCTCGAACGAGGACGGCTCGATCGAGCGCTTCCTCGAGAAGCCCACCTGGGGCCAGGTGTTCTCGGACACGATCAACTCCGGCATCTACGTGCTCGAACCCGAGATCTTCGACTGGATCGCACCCGACGAGCCCGTGGACTTCTCGAGCGACGTCTTCCCGGCGTTGCTCGAGGACGGCAAGGGCGTGTTCGGCTCGGTCGCCGAGGGCTACTGGGAGGACGTCGGCACGCTGGACGCGTACGTCCGGGCCCACAAGGACATCCTCGACGAGAAGGTCAAGGTCGACATCCCGGGCTTCGAGCTCGCGGACGGCGTGTTCGTCGGCGAGGGCGCCGAGATCAACCCGGGGGCGAAGCTGACCGGCCCCGCCGTGATCGGCGACAACTGCTTCGTCGACTCCGGTGTGACGCTCGGGGAGTACGTCGTGCTCGGCACCGGTGTGCGCCTGCGCAGCGGGGGCGAGCTCGAGCGCACCGTCGTGCACGACAACGCCTACATCGGCGAGAACGCGAAGATGCGCGGCGCGGTCGTCGGTCGCGCCTCGGACCTGCGTCGCGGCGTCCGCTGCGACGAGGGCGTCGTGCTCGGCGACGAGGTCTTCGTCGGCGAGAACGCCGTGCTGTCGGGCGACGTGAAGGTGTACCCGTTCAAGACGGTCGAGGCCGGCGCCGTGGTCAACACGTCGCTCATCTGGGAGTCGCGTGGTGCACGCAGCCTGTTCGGCCGCGGCGGGGTGTCGGGCCTGGCCAACGTGGACGCCACCCCGGAGCTGGCCGCCAAGGTCGCGCTGGCCTTCGCGACCTCGCTGAAGAAGGACGCCACCGTGGTGATCTCCCGGGACTCGAGCCGCGCGGCGCGCATGCTCAAGCGGGCGATGATCGCCGGGCTGAACGCCGGTGGCATCAACGTGATGGACCTCGAGGTCGCGAGCGTCCCGCTCACCCGGTTCCACTGTCGCTCGGCGGTCGTGTCGGCCGGCATCACGCTCCGTCTCAGCCCCGACGATCCCGACTCGGTGATCATCCGCTTCTTCGACGGCGACGGTGCAGACATCCTCGAGGACCGTCAGCGCAAGATCGAGCGGCTCTTCACCCGTGAGGACTTCCGGCGCGTGCGCCCGGCCGATATCGGCGACATCGACCTGGTGCCGCGGGCGCTCGAGCAGTACGCCATCGCGCTCGAGCAGACCATCGACGTGAAGTCGATCGCCGCGCGGGGCTTCAAGGTCGTCATCGACTACTCCTACGGAGCGACCAGCTTCGCGATGCCCAACGTGCTGTCGAAGCTCGGTGCCGAGGTGCTCGCGGTCAACCCGTACGCGTCGACCAAGGGCGTCCTCGGCTTCAACCTGGCCGAGCACGCCGCCGGGGTGGCCGAGCTGGTCACCGCATCGGGCGCGGACGTCGGGGCCGTGATCGATCCGTCCGGCGAGCAGCTGACGCTCGTCGACGACCGGGGTCGGGTGCTGACCTTCGACCAGCTGCTCTTCAGCTTCCTCGACCTGGTCTGCGATCGACTGCTCGGCGACACCGTCGCGCTGCCGGTCACGGTGAGCCGCAAGGCCGCCGAGATCGTCTCGGGGCGCGGCTACAAGGTGCTCTGGACCAAGACCTCTGCAGCGGCGCTCATGGAAGAGGCGGATCAGCCGGGTGTCGGGTTCGCTGCGAACGTCGAGGGCGGCGTGATCCTCCCGGGTTTCCTCCCGGCGTTCGACGCCTCGGCCGGGCTGCTCAAGATGCTCGACCTGCTCGCGGCCCGTGGTTCGGACCTCTCAGCGGTCGTCGACGCGGCGCCGCCGGTGCACATGGTGCACGAGGCGGTGGTGACGCCGTGGGAGCAGAAGGGCACCGTGATGCGGACCCTGGTCGAGCAGACCCACGGCCGCGACGTCGAGCTGATCGACGGGGTGAAGGTCCACCACGACACCGGTTGGTCGCTCGTGCTGCCCGACCCGGAGGAGCCCGTGACCCACATCTGGGCCGAGGGCGACACCTCGCAGGACGCCCGCACGCTGGCCCAGGAGTACGCGCGTCGCATCCGTCAGATGCTGCGCTGAGACGCGATCGCCGTCGCCCGGACGGGCGTCGCGGGTCGACCGCGTCGGCTGCCCGCGGCGTCTCCCGCGTCGGGTAGCGTTCGGCCGATGAACGTCCCCGACGACCTC
>JAFAFN010000196.1 GCA_023423475.1 Actinomycetes bacterium
CTCGACGGGCAACTTCCTCGACGCCGCCACCGCACACCAGTGGGGTCTGGTGAACCACGTGGTCCCCCACGACCAGCTGCTGCCGACGACGTTGAAGCTCGCCGCCGACATCGCGAGCAACGACACCCACGGAGTTCGCCACATCCTGGCGACCTACGACGCCGGCACCGCGGTGACCGCGGGAGAGGCCCTGGAACTGGAACGGTCACGCAGCCGGGAGTGGCTGCGTGACCGTCAGGAGCTGGATCTCGAGGCCCGCCGGCGAGCGGTCACCGAGCGGGGCCGATCGCAGAAGTGACCAGTGCAGATCTGACCGGAGCGACGCTGCTCCGGCCAGGTCCGAGCTGATGGCGGTGGATCAGGGCTTCTCGGAGCCGACGATCCACATCGCGTAGAACTGCGCCGCGCCGCCGTAGGCGTGACCGAGCGCGGTGCGTGCACCGTCGACCTGGTGGTCGCCCGCCATGCCACGCACCTGCAGTGCGGCCTCGCCGAAGCGGATCATGCCGGAGGCACCGATCGGGTTGGTCGACAGCACGCCGCCCGAGGGGTTCCACGGCAGGTCACCCTCCATCGAGGTGACGCCGTCGTGGGTGAGCTGCCAGCCGGTGCCGGGCTCGGCGAAGCCGAGGTTCTCGAGCCACATCGGCTCGTACCACGAGAACGGCACGTAGACCTCGGCGACGTCGATCTGCTCACGCGGGTTGGTGATCCCCGCCTGGCGGTAGACGTCCGCGGCGCAGTCCTGACCCGCCTGGGGCGAGACCTGGTCGCGACCGGCGGCCATGGCCGGCTCGGAGCGGAACGACGTGCCGTGCACCCACGCCGGCGGCCGACCGGCGGCCGCAGCGGCGTCGCCGCCCGCCTCGTTCGTCAGCACCAGGGCGATCGCGCCGTCCGAGGACGGGCACGTCTCGGAGTAGCGGATCGGGTCCCACAGCATGATCGACTCCTTGACGGAGTCGTAGGTGATGCCGTGCTCGTGCAGGTGGGCGTACGGGTTGCGCAGCGCGTTCTGGCGATCCTTCAACGCGACGAGCACGCCGGTGTCGTCCGGTGCGTTCGACCGGGCGATGTACTGGCGGATGTACGGAGCGAAGTAGCCGCCCGCGCCGGCGACCAGCTGCTGCTGGAACGGCACGTTGAAGCTCAGCGCCCACATCGCCTCGGAGCAGGACTGCATCTCCCAGCCGATGGTGAGCACTCGCTCGTGCACGCCGGACTCGATCAGGCCGGTCGCGACGATGGCCGTCGAACCCGACACCGAGCCCGCGGTGTGCACGCGGAACACGGGCTTGCCGACGGCGCCGAGCGCCTCGACCAGCGAGTACTCGGGGACCATGATGCCCTCGAAGAAGTCGGGGGCCTTGCCGATGACGATGGCGTCGATGTCGGCCAGGGTCATCTGGGCATCGTCGAGGGCACGGAAGGTGGCCTCTCGCAGCAGACCCGGCAGCGACACGTCGCCACGGGTCGCGGTGTACTTCGTCTGGCCGACGCCGACGACGGCAGTTCTCTCAGCCATGTCTCAGCCCTCACCTTCAAGAACAGCGATCAGGTTGTGCTGGAGGGCGTGTCCGCCGGTCGCGTGGGCGACGCCGCGGGACACCTCTCCGGAGTGGATGCGGTTGGCCACCTCGACCAGGCGGATCAGCCCGGCGGCCATCATCGGGTTGGCCGCCAGCGGCCCGCCCGACGGGTTCACGTTCGCGTCCTCGGCGAGACCCAGCGCGTTGCGCAGGATCGTCTCCTGGTGCGTGAAGTTGGCGTGCAGCTCGGCGATCTCGATCGGACCGTTCGCGACGCCGGCCTTCTCGGCGGCGAGGGCGACCGACGGAGCGACCGTGAGGTCACGGAAGTTGAGGTGGTGGCCATCGGCGCGGTGGTCGATGCCTCGGATCCACGCGGGACGGGCAGCGAGCTCGCGTGCCTTGTCGCCGGCGGCCAGCACCACGGCCACGCCGCCGTCGCTGATCGGTGCGCAGTCGTGCTTGCGCAGCGGGTCGGCCAGGTACTCCTCGGCCAGCAGGCTGGATGCGTCCGCCGAGCCCTTCAGCTGGGCGAACGGGTTCGACGATGCGGCGTTGCGGCTGCGAGCGGCGACCTCGGCCATGGCGGCCTCGCTGGTGACACCGGCGTCGATCGCCGCACGGGCCTGCAGCGCCGCGATGTCGATCGAGGTCGGCCACAGCGGCGCCTCGTAGTAGGGGTTCGTCATGCGGGACAGCACTCGTGGCAGGTCGCCGGGCGACGACTTGCCGTAGCTGTAGACGAGTGCGGTGTCGGCGTGACCGGTCTGGATCTTGACCCAGGCCTCGTAGAGGGCCCAGGCGCCGTCCATCTCGACGTGCGACTCCGAGATCGGCGGCCAGGCGGCCACCGCGTCGAGGGTCATCACGAAGCTGAAGGGCTGGCCGGCCAAGTAGTCGGAGCTGCCCGAGCACGTGAAGTCGAAGTCGTGGCGTCCGACGCCGGACTTCTCGATCACCTCCTGGATGACCGGCTGGATGAGCTCGACCTCGTTCGTGGCCGTTGCGGCCCGAACGTGCTGGGTCTGAGCGGTGGCGATGATGGCTACGTCTCTCACGTCAGCGTCCTCAGATGTAATCGGTCAGTTCGGAGCGGGGCACGT
>JAFAFN010000234.1 GCA_023423475.1 Actinomycetes bacterium
TCCCGGGGGTCGTGGACGTGCACGACCTGCATGTGTGGACGCTCACCTCCGAGATGGATGTGCTCACCGCACACTTGATGACCGCCGAAGGGACCGACGGCCACGCCGTGCTCGACGACGCGCGCACGCTGCTGCACGACCGCCACGGCATCGGGCACGCCACGCTGCAGGTCGAGCCGTCGACGCACGAGGGCTGCGACGAGATCGACTGGTGAGCACGCTCGCCGCTTTCCCACCCGATACCCCAGCGCGTGGGCTCAGGCCGTGAGCTCGGGTGACGACGGCATGAGCGGCGCGGACTCGATGCCCTCGGCGACGGGCAGGGTGCGACGCGAGGCCGCTTCGTGGTCCTCGAAGCGGCGGGCAGTGACCAGCAACCGGCTCTCCATCGAGCCCAACGCCCGGTTGTAGGCACCCACCGCCCGTCCGAGCGACGAGCCGACCGCCACGAAGTGGTCGGCGAACACGGCGACACGCTCGTGCAGCTCGCGTCCCAGCGCGGCGATCGCCTCGGCCTCGTCCGCGACCACCCGCTCGCGCCAGCCCGAGGCCATGCCACGCAGGAAGGCGAGCAGCGTGCTGGGCGACGCGAGGATGACGTCCTGCGCCGCCGCCTCCTCGAGCAACCCGGGGCGATGCTCGAACGCCGCGGACAGATAGCCGTCGCCGGGGATGAACATGACCACGAAGTCGACCGACCCCGGCACCGCCTCGTCGTAGCTGCGGCGCGACAGCGCGGCGACGTGTCCTGCCACCGCGCGGGAGTGATCGGCCAGCAGCGCGGCACGCTCGACGTCGTCCTCGCAGTTGGCCGCCCGCAGGAACGCATCCAGCGGAGCCTTGGCGTCGACGACGACGCAGCGATCGTTCGGCAGGCGCACCACGACATCGGGCCGGAGCGCTCCCCCGCGCACCCCCCGCTGCTCGAGGAAGTCCGAGTGCATCTCCATCCCCGACTGCTCGAGCACACGGCGCAGCTGCATCTCTCCCCAGGCGCCGCGGACCTTGTTGTCGCGCATGGCCGACGCGAGGCTGCGTGCCTCGGTGCGGACCTCTTCGTTCGTCCGGCGGAGGTCCTCGATCGCCTGGTGCAACACCGCCGACTCGCCGGTGCGCTGCGCCTCGAGCCGGGCGATGCGCTCGGCGTACTCGCCGAGCCGGCGCACCACCGCGTCGCCCTGCTCACGCCAATGGGCGTGCGACAGCTGCTCGATCGCGTCGTTGCGACTCTGCCCGAGGCGCAGCAGCTGGTCGGACTGCTCTGCCATCGTGGCGGCCGAGACCGATCGCACGACATCGATCAGCTGCTCGTCGGTGCGGGTCGCCGCCTCGGCACGCACCAGTCGCTCGCGCAGCTGCGCCACCACGGCTGCGGAGTGCACACGACCCGACCAGTGGCCGAGCAACGCGGCGACCGCCAGCGCGACGACGGCGAGGACGATGGACGATGGACTGGGCACGGCGGACTCCGTTCGACGGCTCCGCCCATCATGACGACGGGGTGTGACAGTGGCCCGCGGTGCTTCAGGCCGGCACAGCTCTCCCCTGCCTCAGGCCGGCACAGCCACGTGCTCCCCGTCGGCGACCACCCACGCATCGCGCCGTGACACGGGAGCGTCCGGATCCCACACGTCGTCGATGTACTGGAACTCGCAGCGCAGCTCCGGAGGGGTGATCGAGACCACCCCGTAGCCGTGCTCGGCCACGAAGTAGCGCACGTGGGGGTTCTCGGCGCGGTAGTCGGTCGAGAAGAGCACCGTGCTGATCGAGCTCGCCAGGAACTCGGGCATCACCGGTGGACCGCCGGGGGTGGCGGCCACGTCGAGCACGAAGCTCGCGTGCCAGTCGCCGGTCACCGTCACCGGGTTGGTGACCCCGCTCTCCTCGATCGCGGCGAGCAGGCGCCGGCGTGCGGCCGGGTAGCCGTCCCACGCGTCGCGGGTGAACGACGGCTCGGCCGCGGTGCCGAGGTTCAGCCCGGCGAGCATGATCGGATTGGCGAGCACGTTCCACCGAGCGGTCGACGACGCGAAGGAGTCGGCGAGCCACTGCTCCTGCTCGGCTCCGAGGTTGGTGCGGGCCTCGTCCTCGGCGTCGTCGCAGAGCGGACCCTCGTCGGACACCAGGCTGCCGTCGGTGCGACAGGCCGGCACGTCCGCGTGCTGACGGGTCTCGATGGCGTAGACCCGTGCCAGGTCGCCGAAGTCGAAGCTCCGGTGCACGTCGAGCTCGGCGAACTCGCTCGGCACCGGGTCGAGGCGGATCGGGGTGTGCTCGTACCACGCCTGGTACGCCGCCAGACGGCGGTCCTGACTGGCCGGCTGGTCGATGTCCGCCTGCGCCACGTCACCCGCGTAGTTGTTCGACACCTCGTGGTCGTCGAAGGTCACGATCCACGGCGCCATCGCGTGGGCGGCCTGGAGCTGCAGATCGGCCTTGGTCTGGGCGTAGCGACGGCGGTAGTCCTCGACGGTCTCGGGCGGCGGCCCGGCCCACACACGTGCACCGGATCCGTCGGGCGACATGTCGCCCAGGTTCAGCTCGTAGACGTAGTCGCCGAGGAACACCACGGCGTCGACGTCGGGCACCTCGGCGGCTCGACCCCACGCCCCGTACTCACCCCACTGGAGGTCCTGGCACGAGGCGAACACGAACGTGAACCGCTCCGGCGACGCGTCCGCTGCGGGGAAGGTGCGCGTCCGACCCGTCGGCGAGGTCTGGTCGCCCGCACGGAACCGGTAGTGGTACCAGGTGTCCGGCGTCAGGCCGCTGACGTCCACGTGCACCGAGTGCCCCAGCGCCGCGGTCGCGACCGCCACGTCGGACACCACGAGTTGCTCGAACGCATCGTCGAGCGCGACGTCGAAGGCCACCTCGACGTCGCCCGAGGGGGCACCGCCGTCCGCCGCGAGCGGATCCGAGGACAGCCGCGTCCACAGCATCACCGAGTCCGCGAGCGGGTCGCCGCTCGCCACACCCAGCCCGAAGACCTCCGCGGGCAGCGTCGCGTCCGCCGCGACCGCCGGGTCGACCGGCGCCGCACTGGTCGTCGTGGAACCGTCACCCCGGTCGTCGCCGCCCGCGCAGGCAGCGGTCACGCCCGCCAGCGCGAGCCCTCCGAGGAACTGACGTCGATCCACCGCGCTACCCCCTGTACGCAACCCCACGTTCACCTTAGGTCCATGTCGGTGTGCACACTGGACGGCGTGGACACCCACGGGCTCCTCCCGCCGCAGGTCGCCGTGCTCGAGCGATGGTTCCCCGACCACCGGGTCGTCGCGGACCACACCTGGCCGGGACAGACGTCGGTGGTGCTCGAGGTCGCCACCGCGGACGGCGACCGGGTGATCGCCAAGGCGTCGACCGGTCCTGCGTTCGATCACCACTTGGACCGCGAGCTGCGGGCGCACCGGATGTTGGGCGACCAGCTCGGACGCGGGTTCCCGCAGCTGTTGTGCGCGGACGACGACGCCAGAGTCCTCGTGACTCGCTGGTTGCCCGGACGATTGGCCGAGGGCAGCGAGTGGGAGCTCGATCCCGCCGTCCACCGAGCGGCCGGGGCACTGCTGCGACGGTTCCAGGGGGCGGCTCCGGCGACCGAGGCGCCCGGACACGGTGCCGACACGATCGCGCTGGGCCGACTCCACCTGGACCAGGCGACCTCGCTGATCAGCGCATCGCTCCGGGTCCGTGCCGCGGAGCGCCTCGACGCGGCGGAGCCGACCCCCGCCCGACTCGTGCCGACCCACGGCGACTTCCAGCCACGCAACTGGCTCGTCGACCCCGACCGACCCACGCCCGACGGCACCCCCGAGGTGTCGCTCATCGACTTCGGACGGTTCGACCAGCGCCCCTGGTACTCCGACCTCGTGCGGCTGCGCCACGGAGCACAGGTGCGTCGTCCCGAGCTGCGCGCCGCGCTCCACGAGGGCTTGCAGCTCGACGGCACGCGGCTCGACGCGGATGAGTCCTGGCACCTCGAGCAGCTGGTCCAATCGCTCAGCACCGTCGTGTGGGCGACCCACGTGGGCGAGCTCGACTTCGCCGAGCACGGACGGTCGATGCTGGAGCGGACGCTGGACGCTTGGCCCTGACCAGCTGGCGGACGACCGCTGACGGACGACCGCTCCCGACCACGCGACCCAGCCCTGTCGGCCCCACAGGTGATGGCAGCTGCGGAGAGCCCGATAGCGTTCGGGCATGCCCGGGGCCGACGAGTCGCTGCAGAACCAGATCAAGCTGCGCCTGATGCTCGCGGGGGTGCCGCCGGCCGACGCGGTGGGGGTCGACGGAGACGGTGACGGCGCCCGGGCGATGCTGCGCTCCAAGCTGCTCTGGGGCGAGGACGAACGCATCACCATCGAGGAGCTCGCCGAGCGAGCGGGGCTCGACGTCGAGCTGTGCCGGCGGGCCAGGATGCTGCTCGGTCTCCCCGACCCCGGCGACGAGCCCGTGTGCCGGGCCCAGGAGGTCGAGGCGTTCCAGGGCTTCGCCGAAGGTATGGCGCTCTACGGGCCCGACCCCGTGCTCCAGTTCGTCCGTGTGCTCGGCGGCGCACTCGCCACCGTCGCCGAGGGCTCGCTGTCGGTGTTCGCCAGGACCCTCACCGACGACGGTGCGCCGCTCGAGGGCGACGCCTACACGATCGCCACCTTCGACGCGCTCGAGACGTTCCGCATCGTGCCCATGGCGCTGCAGATCATCGCCAAGTTGCAGTTCGACCAGGCGATCGAACGACTCACCGGCGACCCGGGACAGCCCATCTGGTACACGATCGGGTTCGTCGACCTGGCTGGGTCGGCGAAGTCGACCGAACGTCTCGGCACCGACGTCATGTCCGACGCGCTCACACGCTTCGAGGAGTGGGCGGTCGAGCTCACCGCCGCGCACCGGGGACGCGTCGTGAAGTACATCGGCGACGAGGTCATGTTCATCGCGCCCGACATGGTCGGCGCCGCGGCGGTCGCTCGAGGCCTGCTCGAACGTGTCGCGGACGACCCCGTGCTCGGCACCGCCCGCGCCGGAGTGGCCCACGGCCCGATGCTCAGCAGGGACGGCGACTGGTACGGCGCGACGGTGAACCTGGCCGCACGTCTCGTCGAGAAGGCCAAGAACGGCACGGTGCTGCTCACCGGCGACGGCGCCGAGCTGGTGCCCGACGCCGTGCACAAGGGCCGGAAGCGTCTGCGGGACATCCACGAACGGCCCGACGTCTGGCGGCTCGGCTGAGCCGAGGCGTGCACCCCGGCCGGTAACGTCACCGCTCGTGGCGCCGCGCACCGACTGGAACCCCGTGCTGCGGGCCGAGCTCGACCAGCCCTACTGGGGCGAGCTGCAGGACTTCGTGCGGGACGAACGCGCACACCACGCGGTGTACCCACCCCACGACGAGGTGTTCGCCGCGCTCCACCTGACGCCGCTGGCCGAGGTCAAGGTCGTCATCCTCGGCCAGGATCCCTACCACGGACCCGGACAGGCCCACGGCCTCTGCTTCTCGGTGCGACACGGCGTCGCGATCCCGCCCTCGCTGCGCAACATCCACACCGAGCTGTCCTCGGACCTCGGCATCGACCCACCCGACCATGGCGACCTGACGTCGTGGGCGCAGCACGGCGTGCTGCTGCTGAACACCACCCTCACGGTCCGGGCACACCAGGCGGCCTCGCACCAGGGTCACGGTTGGGAGCGCTTCACCGACCAGGTGATCCGGGTCGTCGCGGACCACCCCGAGCCCGTCGTGTTCATCCTCTGGGGCAACGCGGCACGCAAGAAGGCAGAGCTCGTCGACACCTCCCGCCACACCGTGATCGCCTCGCCGCACCCGTCGCCGTTGTCGGCCCACCGCGGGTTCTTCGGCAGCCGGCCGTTCTCGCGGACCAACGCGGCGCTCGAGGCGGCCGGTCGTGCACCCGTCGACTGGAGCATCCCCCCACGCTGAAGCGCCCGACCGGGAGCGCCCGACCGGGAGCGCCCGCGCCGCAGTCACCCAGATCTGCCAGACTTCCCGCCATGGGAACCACCACCATCTTGTGCATCGACGGATCCGAGCTCTCGACCCAGGCGGCCCGAGCAGGCCTCGAGGTCCTACGCGACGCCGACACCGTGGTCGTCGCCACGGTCGTCGAGCTCGCCGATGCGTCGATGGTCACCGGAGCATCCGGCTTCGCCGGCGGCACGATGTCGCCGGAGACGCTCGACCAGCTCCGCGAGGACCAGCTCGCGGACGGCAACGCGATCGTCGCCGCCGCCGTCGAGGAGCTCGGCCTGTCGGGCGCGACCGCATCGGTGCTCAGCGGGCACGCCGGACAGGTCCTGTGCGACCTGGCCGTCGAGCTCGACGCGACCTCGATCGTCATCGGCTCACGGGGCCGGGGCGGGTTCAAGCGTGCGGTGCTCGGCTCGGTGTCGGACCACGTCGTGCGCCACGCACCGTGTCCCGTGCTGGTGATCGGTCCGAACTCCGAGGACTGATCCCGGGCCCGGCCTGACTTCAGTCGGCCAACAGGGCGAGCTCGTCGCGCAGCTTGTCGGTCAGCGTGGACACGATGCGCAACAGGTTGCCCAGCAGCACGACGCGCACCTCGGGCCGCAGTTCGCTGAGCGCCGACATCGCCTCGATGCTCAGCGCGTGGCACTCCAGGTCGGTGTCCGCCCGCACGTCGACCATGCGCGGCTCGTTGCCCAGCAGGGCGAGCTCACCGACGAGCGATCCACTGCCGAAGCTCGCCAGGCGCCGGGACGTCCCGTCGCTGCGAGGCACCAGGGTCGACACGCGCCCCTGCACCAGCAGCAGCATCTCGAGCGCCGGTTCACCGCAGGCGAAGACGGCGTCGCCGGCTTCGTAGTTCCTGGCCTCGAGCAGTCCCACGACCGCGGCAAGATCGGCCGCCGCGAGCCCTGCGAGCACGGGATGCTCGTGCAGCTCGACACGTTCGATGACCTCGCTCAGCTCGGCGTCGCTGCCCTCACCCTCGACCGTTCCGTCCCGACGTCCCTCCCGCCGCAGGACGAGGTCCTCGGCCCACTCGAGCGCGGCGTCGAGCTCCTCGAAGGTCACGTACGGCGGCACGGCACTGCCGGGGCCGGGTTCGAACATCTCGGGATGACGCTCCGCGCCCGACAGCGCCATCAGCGTGCCGTGCTCGTCGTAGCGGGCGGCCAACGAGCGCAGCAGCTCGACCGCGGGCCGCCGGACCGACGAGACACGGCGCAGGTCGACGATCGCGATCTCGAGCGACGGTCCCGCGTCGCAGAGCCGCCGCGTCACGATCTCGGCCGCGGCGAAGGTGAGCTCGCCCTGCACCTCGACCGCGAGCGCCGTGCCCCCGACCTGGCCCAGGGTCGACCGCTCGACCGACCCACGCACCCGCTTCGAGCCGGCATCCGCCAGCGTGTAGGCGGACCGGATGGGCGACGGCGGGTGCGCGCCGGACTGGACGACGTGCAGCTCCAGCTCGGTCGAGAGGTCCTCGCACACTCCGACACCCCGGTGGCTGTTGCCGTGGCGGTCGAGCCTCGGCGAGAACACCGCGATACCGAACTGCCCGGGCTGCACGGCGATGATGCCGCCGGCCACGCCGCTCTTGGCGGGCAGACCGATCTCGTAGAGCCACTCCCCCGCGCCGTCGTACATCCCGCAGGTCGCCATGACCGACAGCACGCTGCGCACGGTCGCACCCGATGCCACCCGCTGACCCGTGAGCGGGTTGACCCCGCCGTTGGCCAGCGTGGCGGCCATCGCCGCGAGATCCCGGCAGTCCACGAGCACCGAGCACTGGTCGAAGTAGGCCGACAGCGCCGCCTCGGGCTCGACGCCGAGCACCTCGGCGCCGCGCAGCAGATGGGCGATCGCCCGGTTGCGATGGCCCGTCGCGCTCTCCGATGCCGACACGTCCACGTCGACGACCAGGTCACGGCCGGCGTAGCCGGACAGGACGTGCAACAGGTGCGCAGTGGGATCCTCGGGGAAGCGTTCCGCGACCAGGCCCGAGCAGGTGATCGCACCCGCGTTCACCATCGGGTTCGACGGCGTGCCACGTACCGGGTCCAGCGTGATCGAGTTGAAGGCGTCGCCCGTCGGCTCGACACCGACCCGCGCTCGGACCGCCTCCTCCCCGAGCTCCTCGAGGGCCGCACCGAAGACGAACGGCTTCGAGATCGACTGGATGGTGAAGGCGTCCAGCGAATCGCCCGCCTCGTAGCGGGCGCCGTCGACGGTCACCAGTGCGATCGCGAACCGGTCCGGGTCGGCCACGGCCAGCTCGGGGATGTACGACGCGACATCGCCGTCGACGTCGCCGCGATGGCGTTCGAGCACCTCCTCGAGCAGCGTCGTGACAGGAGATCGTTCGTGCGGTCCCATGGACGGACCCTATCGACGTAGCGTTCTGGTCCGTGACCTCGTCCCCGCTCCCCCCGACCTACGCCGCCGCCCGGGCGGACTTCGTGGCCGCAGCGACGGCCGCAGGCGCACGCATCACGTCGACCTCGCACCCGCGCCGAGGACGCCAGGACGAGGAGCTCGCGATCGATGTCGCCGAGCTCGGGCCCCGCGACGCCAGCGACGTGGTCCTGATCGTGTCGGGGACCCACGGGGTCGAGGGCTACTGCGGGTCGGCCCTGCAGACCCAGTGGCTCCGCGACCGGGTCTCGTCACGCCCCGAGGGCACGCGCGTCGTGCTCGTCCACGCGCTCAACCCGTTCGGCTTCTCGTGGGTGCGTCGCACCGACGAGAACAACGTCGACCTCAACCGCAACTTCATCGACTGGGACGCGCCACGACCACGACGTCCCGGCTACGACGAGCTCGCCGCGCTGCTCGTGCCCGAGAATTGGGACGAGGCCACCGTCGCCGCCGCCGATGAGCAGCTCATCGAGCGGCTGATGGCGACGACCATGGAGGAGTTCCAGGAGACGGTCAGCGGCGGGCAGTTCGACCACGGCGACGGCATCTTCTACGGCGGCACCGAGCCCAGCTGGTCACACCGCTGGCTCCGGTCGTGGTGGAGCGACGAGCTCGACGGTGTGGAGCGACTCGCGGTCATCGACCTGCACACCGGACTCGGGCCGTGGGGCTTCGGCGAGCTGATCAGCAGCGAGCACATCGGCAGCGCCGGTCATCGCCGTGCCACCGAGTGGTGGGGCGAGATCACCTCGATGGTCGACGGCGACAGCGTGTCGGCCGCGCTGCTCGGCGACTGGCTCGCGGCCATCCCCGCCGCACTGCCCGACGTCGAGGTCACCGCGATCGCCATCGAGTACGGCACGGTCGACTCGGTCGCCGTGCTCCACTCGCTCAGGGCTGACGCCTGGCTCCACTCCCGCGGCGACCCGACCGCCCCCGAGGCCGCCGCCGTGCGCGACGAGGTGCGGGCCGCGTTCGTCGACGACGCGCCCGAGTGGATCGAAGCCGTCATGGCGCGCTTCGACGAGGTGGTCGACCGGACCTTCGCCGCGCTCGAGCGCTGACGGCTGACTCCCTGCTCACCTACTCACCTACTCACCTACTCACCTACTCATCCGCTCACCTGCTCAGCAGCTCACCTGCTCAGCAGCTCACCTGCTGAGCAGTGGCGCCGCGGCGATGGCGACGAGCAGCACGACGATGCCGAGCATCAGCAGCGTCGCAGCGAGCTTGGGATGCGTCGGCGCTTCGGCGGCCTGTCGCGCTGCCCGACGGGCCGCGATGGAGTCCGGCGCCGCACGTCGCTCCGGGC
>JAFAFN010000285.1 GCA_023423475.1 Actinomycetes bacterium
CGCTCACGATGCGGCGCCTCGCCGCGCGGCTGGGATGCGCACACACCTCGCTCTACCGCCACGTCGCGAGCCATGACGAAGTCCTGGTCCTGCTCGTCGATCGCGTCGTCGGCGAGATCCGCCTGGAGCGTCCAGCGCCCGGCGCCGATCCGGGTTCGGACACACCTCGGCAGCGGGCCGAGCGGGCGCTGCGCGCCTACCGGGCCGCCCTGCTCGCCCACCCCGCGCTCACCCCGGCGTTCCTGCGGGGCCAGCTCCTCGGACCGAACTCGCTCGCCCGACGGGAGGAGTCGCTGGCCCAGCTGATCGAGGTCGGCGCGCCGCCGCCGCTGGCAGCCGTCGCCTTCCTGAGCCTCACGCACTTCGTCATCTCCTCCGCCGTGTTCGAGGCGAGCGGCGCGGGCCGCACCGGTGACGAACGACGGGCGATGCAGGAGTACTTCGCCGCGCTGCCACCATCGGAGTTCCCGACGCTGCACGAGCTGTCGGCCGAGCTCAACGCCGTGGACGCGGACGCCGAGTTCGAGCTGGGACTCGGTGCGCTGCTCGACCGGCTCGAGCGCGACCTCGCCCTCACCGGGGACTGAGCTCGCTCAGCGCGGTTCGCAGATGACCACCGGGATGTCCCGGTCGGTCCGCTGCTGGTAGCCCTCGTAGCCCTTGTAGGCCGCCGTGATGGTGGGCCACAGCTCGGCCTTCTCCTTGGCAGTGGCCGTGCGTGCGGTCATCGGGACGGTCCGACCACGAGCAGTGATCTCGATGTTCGGCTCGGCGACGAGGTTGCGGTACCAGTCGGGGTCGCGCTCGTGTCCGCCCTTCGACGCGATCACCACGACGCGGTTTTCGCCGTAGATCGGAGCCGACAGCATCGTCGACCGGGGCAGCCCCGAGGTCCGGCCCGTCGTGTGGAGCTCGACCGGCTCCATGCCGAGCACCGTCTTGGGCCAGCGCCCGCCGGTGACCTTCAACGCCGCCCGGTGGCCGTTCTCGAGCATCCACGCCCCGGCCTCGATGAACTTGTTCGTCAGCTCCACCGCACCGACGCTACTCCCGGCCGAGGCGCCGGCCCGTGTGAGCCGCCCTCCCTGGAAGGGCCTCGGAAGCGTGCATCGAGAATCGGTGCGTCCGCACCGACCTCTGGCGTCTGTGCCACGCTGTGTGCCCATGACGCCGGCGAAACGAGGGCGAAGCGACGGCGAGCCGTCGACCCGCGACGCCCTGATGGACGCAGCGCTCGAGCAGCTGAGGTCCAAGGGGGCCCTCGCCGGGCTGAACCTCCGTGAGATCGCGGACGCCGTCGGGGTGACCCCAGCGAACATCTACTACTTCTTCGGCGACCGTCAGGGGCTGCTGCGCGCTGCGATCTCCCGGGAGCTCGACCGCCTGGCCGCGACCGCCGCCGAGCTCGCCAGCGTCCCGTTCGCAGATCGGCGGACGCGCATGTTCGACGCGATCATGCAGCGCCCCGACCTGCGGCTGTCCGCGCTGCTCGCCCTGGACGGCGACCCTGACTTCGAGCCGCTGCCGTTCCTCGAGATGAACCGCGAGCTGTGGCGCCGACAACGTGCGGCGGGGCAGCTGCCCGAGGAGGTCGACATCGAGTCGATCCACCTCGTCAGCGTGGCCATGACCATCGGCCTGTCCATCTACGGCGAGGCCGCCGCACGTCAGCTCGGCATCGACACCGCCGAGCTCGTCGCACGGTCCCGCGACATGGTCGAGCGGATGGTGCACCTGGTGCTCGACGACGCGGCCGGGGAATCGGGGACGCCGCCGCAGCGTTGATGGAGGGTGCCCGACGAGTCGTTGTCCTCTCGCGGGTCGACCACCGAGGCCGCCGCGCACCGATCCCGACTGATCACCGCGCCGTTCGCGCTCGTCACCGCGTCGACCTTCGCCTACTTCATGGCCATCGGGGCGTTGCTGCCGACGCTGCCGCGCTTCGTCGAGGACGAGCTCGGCGGCGGCAGCATCGCGGTGGGTGCCGTGGTGGGCAGCTTCGCGTTGTCCGCCGCACTGCTCCGCCCGTTCGCCGGACGTCTGGGCGACATCCGGGGTCGCCGGATCCTCGTCGTCGGCGGCTCGCTGCTCGTCGCCGGTTCGGTGCTCGCCTACACCGTCGCCGACCAGCTCGCGGTGCTCATCGTCCTGCGGCTGATCACCGGATTGGGCGAGGCCGCCATGTGGGTCGGCGCGGCGACGGCCATCCAGGACCTGGCTCCCGACGACCGACGCGGCGAGGCGGCGTCGTACTTCTCGGTCGCGCTCTACGGCGGGCTCGCCTTCGGCCCCTTCGCCGGGGAGTACCTGCTACGCACCGCGGACTTCGACACCGTCTGGATCGCCTCGGGTGCCAGCGCGCTGCTCGCGGCGTTCCTCGGGTGGTGGACACCGAGGCGTGTGTCCACCGACCTGCAACCGTTCCGACTGCTGCACCCTGCGGCGATCCGACCCGGGGTGATCCTGTTCCTCGGGTTGTTGCCCTTCATCGGGTTCTCGGCCTTCATCTCGCTGTACGGCCCCACGATCGACATCGACGACGTCGCACCGCTGTTCCTGCTGTACGGCGTCCTCGTGCTCGTCATCCGCATCGCCGGCGCCCGACTGCCGGATGCCCTGGGCTCGCAGCGTGCCTCGACGATCGCGCTCGGCATCCTCGGCGCGGCGGGAGTGCTGCTCGGGGTGTGGGCCGCCGCGGCAGGTGTCTGGGTCGCGACCGTCGCCCTGGCGCTGGGCATGTCCTTGTTGTTCCCCGCCCTCTTCGCCGCGACGGTCGCCGCGGCGCCGGAGTCCGAACGCAGCCTCGCGGTCGGCACGTTCTCGCTGTTCTTCGACGCCGCGAGCGGCATCGCTCCCCCGCTGCTCGGCATCGTCGTCGCACTCGCCTCGTACCGAGCGGCGTTCGCGGTCGCGGGTGTGGTCGCACTCGCCGGTGTGGCGCTGGTCGGTCGTCAGCTCAGCCAGCCGTCCGTCACCGCAGCCGACGTCACCCGGCCGCCGGCCGATCCGGCAGCATCGAGCGCAGACCGTCGGTGAAGGTCGGGCACTCGAGCATCGAGTCGTGCTCGCAGAGCAGGGCGTGGGCGAGCAGTTCCCGTGCCCGGCAGAGGTCATCGATCTGCGTGTCGATCTGCTCGACCTTCTCGGCCAGCCGAGCCCTCACCTGATCCGGCGACGACTGCAGCAGGTCCCCCAGCTCGGCGAGCGAGAACCCCGTCGCCCGACCCGCGGCCACCAGCGCGAGCCGGTCGACCGCGGACGCGTCGTACACACGACGCAGCCCGTGGCGCCCGGCGGGCTCGACCAGCCCGAGGCGCTCGTAGTAGCGCAGCGCCGAGGGCGCCAGCCCCGTGAGGTCGGCCACCTCGGCGATGTCCAGCAACGGCTCCACCCCGCCAGCCTCGCTTGACCTGAAC
>JAFAFN010000465.1 GCA_023423475.1 Actinomycetes bacterium
GTGTCCCACACCTGGGCGCTGCCCCCGGCAGCCGCCGCCGCGGCGTACTGCGATGTCAGCGTGGCGATGCCCGACAGGAACGACAGGAAGTTCAACGCCGTGCGCTCACCGGTGACGATGGACGGCAGCGGGCCGCGCACCACCCCGATGACCTCTCCGGCGGACAGGTCGGCACCCTCGTCGACCGACCACGACACCTCGACGGCGGGATCGAGCTGGGCGAAGGTCTCGGTCGCGCACCGGGTGCCAGCCAGGCGGCCGGGCTGGCGCGCCGCGAACCGTGCCTCACCGATCGTCGGCGACAGCAACGAGGCCGTGAGGTCGCCGAGCGGGTCGAGATCCTCGGCGAGGGCCCGCCGCACCGCGTCGACCACGTCGTGCTGTGGCGGGTGCAGGTAGTTCGGGTGGGCCGGGTGGTGGTTCGACTGCGACGGCGAGTTGCTCACGGCGAGAGCGTACCGACGACGAGCCGGCGTGCCTGCGACGGATCCGTCTGCGGGAAGTCCGAGCGGGCGTGGGTCCCTCGGCTCTCGGTCCGGGCGATGGCGGCGGCCACCAGCACCCTGGCGATCTCGGCGAGGTTGCGCAGCTCGGCGATGCCGACGTCGGTGGACGTCGGACCGAGCTGGTCGACGGTCCGCTCGATCCGCTCCGCGCAGCGCTCGAGCCCTTCGGCCTGTCGCAGCACACCCGCCTCGACCGACATGGCCTGCTGCAGCTCGCGGCGCAGCTCGGCGACCCGGTCGGGACCGGGAGCGATCGAGGTGGTGCCGGCGTCGTCCGGGGTGGCGCCGTCAGGGGGTGCGATCACCAACGGCGCACCGCCGATCTCGATGTCGTCGCCGGCGGCCCGCTCGGCACCGGTCCTCGCGGCGACGACGGCGCGCATCGCGCCGGTGGCCTCGCACCCGGCCGTGCCGGCAGCGATCGCCTCGACCGCCCGCGGCCCGAAGACCATGCCCTCGAGCAGCGAGTTCGATGCCAGGCGGTTGGCACCGTGCACACCGGTGCAACTCGTCTCTCCGGCGGCCCACAGGCCCGGCAGGTCCGTGGCGCCGGACAGGTCGGTGACGATCCCCCCGCACTGGTGGTGCGCGGCAGGAGCGACCGGGAGCCAGTCCTTCGTCGGGTCGTAGTGGGCGGCGCGCAGCTCGGCGTGGATCGTCGGGAAGCGTTGCGCGAAGTGCTCGAGTCCCGTCGTGTCGAGCCAGACGAAGTCGGTGCCCTGCTCGACCATCTTCGACAGGATCGCCCGCGACACGACGTCACGCGGGAGCAGCTCGTCGACGAAGCGCTCCCCGCTCGCATCGCGCAGCACCGCGCCGTGACCGCGCAGCGCTTCGGACAGCAGCGGACGCGGGATGCCCTCGTGGAACAGCGCCGTGGGGTGGAACTGGAAGAACTCGAGGTCGGCGACCGCCACACCGGCACGCAGGGCCATGGCGACGCCGTCACCGGTCGCGACCTGCGGGTTCGTGGTGATCGCGAACAGCTGTCCTGCACCACCGGTGGCGAGCAGCACGTTGCGGGCGTGGACCTCGTGCACCTGTCCGGCGGCGTCGACCGCCCGGACCCCGACGCATCGCCCACGATCGACCAGCAGGTCGAGGGCGAAGGTGTGCTCGTGCAGGGCTGCGGCGGTGCGGCGGACCGCCGCGACCAGCGCACGTTCGATCTCGGCGCCCGTCGCGGCGCCCCCTGCGTGCACGACCCGGGCGACGGAGTGGCCGCCTTCTCGGGCGAGCTCGAGGTCACCGCGTTCGTCCCGGTCGAACTCGGCGCCGAGGGCGATCAGCTCCTCGACCCGGCGAGGTCCCTCGTCGACGAGGACTCGCACGGCGTCGACGTCGCAGAGTCCGGCACCGGCCGCGATCGTGTCGGCGAGGTGCAGGTCGATCTCCTCGGGGTCGCCCCCGAGCGCCGCGGCGACCCCGCCCTGCGCCCAGCGCGTCGTCGCCAGGTCGAGACCGCCCTTGGTGATCACCCCCGTGCGCAGCCCGTGCGAACCGGCGGCCTGGACCGCCGCGGACAGACCGGCCACGCCGGAGCCCAGCACCAGCAGGTCGAGCTCGCCCGGATTCACGCGTCGCCGCCGACTGCGATGTTGTCGATCAGCCGGGCGCGACCGAAGCGGACCGCGACGAACAGCCGACTGTCCACCGAAGCGACGCTCCGGCGCTCGAGCGTCGCCGGATCGGCGATCTCGACGTAGTCGAGCTCGCCCTCGGGCGCACTCGACACCACGTCGGCCATGAGCGCTCGCACCCGGTCGGCGTCGCGCTCCCCCGACGTGATCGCCGCTGCCCCCGCCCGGAGCGCACGCTGCAGGACCGGTGCTGCCGCACGTTCGTCGGCACTCAGGTAGACGTTGCGGCTCGACATGGCGAGGCCGTCGGGCTCTCGCACGATCGGGCAGCCGATGACCTCGACCGGTGCCGACAGGTCCTCGGCCATGCGCCGCACGATGGCGAGCTGCTGGTAGTCCTTCTCGCCGAAGTAGGCACGGCACGGCCCGACGATGTTGAACAGCTTCGTGACCACGGTGCACACGCCCCCGAAGTGGGTCCGCCGCGACGCACCCTCCATGACCGACGACAGCGCCTCGACCGCCACCGAGGCGAGCACCCCGTCGCGACCGTGGGGGTACATCTCGTCGAGCTCGGGGGTGAACAGCCACGTGCCCCCGGCGGCCGAGGCCTTGGCCGCGTCGCCATCGGGGTCACGCGGGTAGGTGTCGAGATCCTCGCCCGCGGCGAACTGCAGCGGGTTGACGAAGATGGTCGTCACGACCTCGTCGTTCTCGGCCGCGGCACGCTCGATCAGCGAGACGTGACCGTCGTGCAGGTAGCCCATCGTGGGGACCAGCCCGACGCTGCGTCCCGAGCAACGGGCGGCGTCGAGCGCACTGCGCAGCTCGGCGATCGTGGTCGCGGTCCTCACGCCGGGCAGCCTAGGACCGAGGGTGCGCCGGCGGTCACGAGCCGAGCTCCGGGACCTCGCGGCCGACCAGACGCGCCGCCTCGACCACCAGGGCGAGGTACGCCGACCGTTCCGACGGGTCGAGCGACGCGAGGTGGCGGCGCACGGTCGACCAGTCGCCTCGGGCGACGGGTCCGGTCAGCGCCGCGGCCGCGCCGAGCCCGGCCACGTTGTCGAGCGAGCCCGCTGCCAGTGCGTGGAAGGCCTCGGGCGGCACGCCGATGCCCTCCGCGATGCGCTCGACCTGCCCCATGAGCGCGACGAGGTGGTTCGAGGCCACGACCGCTGCCGCGTGGTACGCCGCACGCTCCTCGTCGCCGACCTCGAACGAGTGCCCACCGAGTGAGGCGACGACGTCGACCACGAGCGGATCCCCACTGACACCGAACCAAGCACCCTCGAGGCGTTCGGCTCCGATCTCGGCGGACGGCAGCGAGACGAGCGGGTGCAGCGTGGCCGGTCGCCGATGACCGTCGAGCACCTCGAGTCCCAACGACCCGGCGCAGTGGGCGACGACGGCCGTGTCGTTCGGCTCGATGGCCGCCGCGACGACGGCGACCTGGTCGTCGGGGACGCAGAGCAGCACCAGGTCCACGTCCGCCGCAGCGGCACGCGGG
>JAFAFN010000548.1 GCA_023423475.1 Actinomycetes bacterium
GCCCGATGGTGAGGTCACGCATTCGGCCGACGCTCCGCCGACCGCCCTGGTCGGCGGTGCGAACACCGCCCGGCCGACGGTGACGACCGTCTACCTTCGGACCAACGCCACCTATCGCACGGCGTCGGGCATCGGCATCGGCACGTCGTTGGCCACCCTGCAGCGCGTCTACGGCGACCGGCTCGTCGTCGACGAGGCGGATGGCTGGGAGCGCCCGACGGACGGCCTGCTGGCCAGCTACCAGTCGGTGGCCGCGGTCCGTGACGGCGACCGGGCGATGACCTACACCCTGACGAACGGGGCGAACCAGGCCTTCGACCCGGCGACGGCGACCGTCGAGGCGATCAAGGTCAGCAGCGCGGAGTTCTGGGGCGACGACGAGGGATGTGTCTGACGTCGCTCGCCTCGACGCGGCATACTCCGGGCCTGCGCCCGAGGTGTCGGCACCCGGGACGACGAGGAGAGATCGCAGTGCAGCACGACATCCCGCTCCACGACCTGCTGGGCTTCGAGTTCGTCGCCCCTGAGCACGGATCGACCGTGGCCGAGGTCCACATGCCGGTGCGGCCAGAGGCCTTCGGGTTCACCGCCAACCTGCACGGCGGCGCCATCGCCACCCTGATCGACCTCTCGTGCGCACTCGCCGCAGCGCGTGCCACCAGCTTCGACCCGGAGACCGAGTCGCTCGTCACCTCGGACATGCACGTCCGCTACCTCGGCCGCCCCCGGACGGACCGGGTGACGGCTCGCTCCGAGATCGTGCGTCTCGGCTCCCAGCTCATCGTCATCGACTGCCGCGTCGTTGACGGCGACGAGCACCTCGTCGCCACCGCCGACTTCTCGATGATGCGGGTGCCGCTGCGTCGCCCGCTCGATCCGACGGCACCGAACGAGCTCGGCGCGCCGGAGCTCTGACCTGCCGGGCAGGCCGCGCTACCGTGCGCGACGTGGCGACGGACGAGGGTTCCCGATTGCACGTCGAGCGATCCGGTACCGGAGATCGCCTGCTCTACTGCAACGGCTCGGGCTCGACGCTGGCGACCGCTCGCCCGATCCTCGAGCAGCTGCGAGCGTCCTTCGACGTCGCCGCGTTCGACTATCGGGGCATGGGCGACAGTCCGCCGGTCGATGGGGCGTACTCCATGGCGGATCTGGCTGAGGACGTCGAGCAGGTGCTCGACGACCTCGGCTGGGACGATTGCCTGCTCGTGGGGCTGAGCTTCGGCGGCATGGTCGCCCAGGAGTTCGCCGTCACACGTCCCGAACGGGTCCGACGCCTCGGGCTGCTCGCGACATCGCCGGGTGGCGACTTCTCGTCGTACCCGCTCGAGGAACTCGCAGAGCTCTCCCCCGGCGTCCGGGCGACCCGGTCCCTGCTCCTGGCGGATCGACGCTGGACCAGCGAGTGGCTCGGCGAGCACCCCGACGAGCTCCAGATCGTGCTCACCCTCGCCGAGGGGCAGTCGACCGAGGAGAGCAACGTGCAGCGAGCAGGCCGACTCGCTCAGCTCGCTGCACGGCAGGGCCACGACGTCACCGGTCGACTGGGTCGGATCACCGCACCGACCTTCATCGGCTGCGGGACCTTCGACGACATCGCCCCGGTCCGCAACGCCGAGCGGATGGCCGAGGGCATCTCGCAGGCCGAGCTCCACGTCTACGACGGCGGCCACCTCTTCCTGTTCCAGGACGCCCGTGCCTGGCCGGACCTGATGGCGTTCCTCGACGGCGGGGACTGACCCCCTCCGCTCCGCACCGCTTCACCTCGCACGGAACCGCGTCGTCGCTAGAACGTCGGGGCTGGGAAGCTGTGGGAGGGAACCTGTGCGTCACCGTCTGTGCTGCTCGTCCTCGTCGCGGGGCTGATCGCCGTGGTGGCCGCCTGCACGGTGCCACCGACGGGACCGGGGACCGACCCGACGTTCCCGTCGACGAGCACCACTGCGTCCACCACCACATCGACCACTTCGACCACCTCGACCACGCTGCCCACGTTGACCGCTCCCACGGTGCTGCGATTGAACAGCACCGGCGACTACATCGGACAGGGAACGCTCCGCACCCTGTCGCCACCCACCCACACCTTCGCCGTGAGCGGCGGCGGCAGCCGCATCACGGTGATCGTGGGCGGTTCGTCCGGCTGGCGTCTCGAGTTCGCTGCGCCCATCGGCCGGCGGCTGGAACCGGGCCCGTTCGAGCTGGCGACGCGCCACCCCTTCCAGTCCCCGACACGCCCCGGGCTCTCGGTGACCGGAGAGAGCCGCGGGTGCAACCGAAGCACTGGCCGCTTCGACATCCGCGATGCCACCACCGACGCGAACGGCAACCTCGTGCGGTTCGCCGCTGACTTCACCCAGATCTGCGACGGACGGGGCTCGCTCTCCGGCACGGTCCGCTGGAACGCGGTCGATCCGTACCCCGCACCGGCGGACACCGACGCCGACGGGGTGCCCGACACGGTCGACAACTGCGTGTCCACGTCGAACCCCGGTCAGCACGACGGCGTCGGCGACGCGTGCGACGGCGTCGTCACCCACACCCGGACTCGCCGCGCTCGACGTCTCCGGGTCCGGCCGCGGCTGCAACACCCTGACGGGCGAGTTCACGATCCACGAGGTCGCGGTTGCTCCGAACGGTGCCGTCCAGCGGTTCTCCGCCGACTTCGTGCAGCACTGCGAGGGTGGAGCGGCGGCACTGCGCGGCAGCGTCCGGTTGAACGCCACGGCACCCTGAGCCGGCGCTGCTCGCGTTCCTCGCCGCCGACCGGCCGCAGGAACTAGAACAGGTTCTCGTTCGGCGTACGCAGGGTGCGACCGGGGTCAGGGGGCAGCGATGAGCATCAGGGTGATCCAGTGGGCGACGGGGACCGTGGGGGTGCACGCACCGGCGGCGATCGCGGCGCACCCCGACCTCGAGCTGGTCGGCCTGTGGGTCCACAGCGACGCCAAGGCCGGCCGTGACGCCGGCGAGCTCTGCGGCGGACCCGCACTGGGCGTGACGGCCACGCAGGACGCGGACGCCCTGCTCGACCTCGGCGCGGACGTCGTCTGCTACACCGCGAACTCCGACGTCCGCCCCGACGGCGTCGTCGAGGACATCTGCCGCATCCTCGCCTCGGGGGCGAACGTGGTGAGCACCTCCTTCGTCCCGTTGCTGCACCCCGCGCACGCCGGTCCGGGTGTGCTGGACCGACTCGAGGCTGCCTGTCTCGAGGGTGGCACGACCTTCTACACCTCCGGGATCGACCCGGGTTACGGCAACGCCGGGGTCACGATCGGTGCGCTCGCCCTCTGCAAGGAGGTGCGCACGGTCAGGATGATGGAGATCGTCAACTACGCGACGTGGGACAACCCGTTCACGATGTTCGAGATCATGGGGTTCGGGAAGGACGACACCTCGCAGTCGCTGCTGCTCGCACCCGGATCGACCGCGCTCGCGTGGGGTCCGGTCATCCACCTCGTCGCCGACGCGATCGGACTCGAGCTCGACGAGGTGATCGAACGCCACGAGGTCATCCGGGCCGACGAGGACATCGAGATCGCGTCCGGCACGGTGGCGGCCGGGACCATCTCGGGCATGCGCTTCGAGATCATCGGTGTGGCCGACGGCGTCGAGCGGCTGGTGGTCGAGCACGTCACGCGGCTCCGTGACGAGGACGCCCCCGACTGGCCCCAGGGTGCGGGCTACCGGATCCTCGTCGAGGGCGAGCCGCACGTGAAGGTCGAGGTGAGTGTGTCCTCGGACCTCGGTGACCACAACCACGCAGGCTGTCTCGCGACCGCGATGCACGTCATCAACGCGATCCCCGCCGTCGTCGCCGCCGAGCCCGGCGTGGTCACCATGCTCGACCTGCCCGTCTACTCCGCGCGCGTCGGCGCCTGAGACGGAGAGCGTCAGCGCCGAGGACGGAGAGCGTCAGCGCCTGATCAACGCGGTGTCGGCGCCGGCGCCCGGACCGGGCACCGCGTGCACGCCGCGATGGTCCATCGACTCGCCGCAGACGCTGCAGCGGAGGGATGCCTCGGCGACGTGGCCACAGGCATCGTGGACCAGCTGCAGCGGTGGACCCTCCGGCGCCGCCCACGCATCGCCCCACTGGCGCATGGCGGTGAGCACGGGCCAGAGGTCGCGGCCCTTGTCCGTCAGGCGGTACTCGTGACGGACCGGACGGTCCTGGTACGGCACCTTGTCGAGCACGCCGGCATCGACCAGCGCAGCGAGTCGCGTCGACAGGATGTTGCGTGAGATGCCGAGACGCGACTGGAACTCGTCGAAGCGCCGCACGCCGAGGAACGCATCGCGCACGATGAGCATGGACCACCACTCGCCCACCACCTCGAGGCACTGGGCGACCGAGCAGTTCATCTCCTCGAAGCTCTTGCGCTGCATGGCTCGAGGTTAGCTGGTTGCATGATGGAACTCAATGCCGTACGGTCCGTTGCATGACCGAACCCACCCATCGACCCACTGGCCCACTCCGGGAGATCGAGGGTGCCGTCGCCCTCGTCACCGGCGCCAACCGCGGCCTCGGCGAGTCCTTCTCCCGCCTCCTGCTCGAGCACGGGGCGGCCAAGGTCTACGGCGCCGCCCGCGACCCCGGGTCGATCACGGTGCCGGGCGTGGTGCCCATCCGACTCGACGTGACCTCGCCCACCGACGTCGCCGCGGCCGCCGCGCTGGCCCGCGACGTCACGCTGGTCGTGAACAACGCCGGCATCTCGACGGGCACCCGGGCGCTGTCGCCGGACGCCGTCGAGCAGGGTCGCCGCGAGTTCGAGACGAACGTCTTCGGCCCGCTCGCGGTGGCGGGCGCCTTCGCCCCGGTCATCGAGTCGAACGGCGGCGGGGCGATCGTGAACGTCCTGTCAGTGCTGTCGTGGTTCGCGATGCCGGCCGCCGCGATGTACTCCGCGTCCAAGTCCGCGGCGTGGTCGCTGACGAACAGCCTCCGCGTCGAGCTCGCACCTCGGGGCATCTCGGTCGTCGGCGTGCACGTCGGCTTCATGGCCACCGACATGGCCGCGGCGGTCGACGCACCGAAGGTGTCGCCCGAGCTGGTCGTCGAGGCCACGCTCGACGCACTGCGCGAGGGGCGACCCGAGGTCCTCGCGGACGACACGAGCCGCCTGGTCCGGTCGCTGCTGTCCGACGAACTCGATGCCCTGTACCCCGGCGCGACCGTCGGAGCACCGGCGTGAGCGCGCCGGTGTCGCCCGCTCGCGACGACGCGACCTCTCGTCGGCCGGGCGTCGTCTTCGCCCTCACCGCCCTGGGCACGTTCATGGCCTCGCTCGATCTGTCGATCGTGAACGTCGCCTTCCCCGACATCGAGGCGTCCTACCCCTCGGCGAGCGCCGCCTCGCTGTCGTGGATCATCACGGCGTACTCGATCGTCTTCGGCGCCCTGCTCGTGGTGGGCGGCCGCACCGGTGACCGGCTGGGACGCAAGCGCGTGTTCCAGGGCGGCGTCGGCGTCTTCCTCGTCGGCTCGTTCCTCTGCGGCATCGCCCCGGACGTCACCACCCTGGTGGCGGCCCGCGCGCTCCAGGGCATCGGCGCGGCGTTTCTCGTGCCCGCATCGGTCGCCCTGCTCATCGGCGCCTATCCGCCCGAACGTCGCATGCAGATCGTCGCCCAGTGGGGCGGCATCGGGGCCCTGGCCGTCGCGACCGGGCCGTCGCTCGGCGCGGCGCTCGTCTCGGCCGGAGGTTGGCGCTGGGCGTACTTCGTGAACATCCCCGTCGGTGCCGTCGTGCTCGTCGCGGGTCGTCGGGCACTCACGGAATCCTCGGGCGAGTCGACGGCGAAGAACCCCGACTACCTCGGGGTCGTGCTCATGTCGCTGTCGCTCGCCGCGCTCGTGCTGGCGGTGTCCGAAGGGGGGACCTGGGGTTGGACCGATGCCCGGATCCTGGCCGCCGTCGCCGTCGCGCTGACCGGTGGCGCGCTGTTCGTGCACCGCACCTTGCAACATGACGACCCGGTCGTGGACCCGACCCTGTTCCACAGTCGGTCGTTCGTCCTCGCGAACGGCGCGACGGTCGTCTACGCGGCGGGCTTCTTCGCCATGTTGCTCGGCAACATCCTCTTCCTCACCGGCGTGTGGGGCTACTCGATCATGGCCGCCGGGCTCGCCGTCACGCCCGGCCCCGTGATCGTGGCGATCATCGCCGGGCCGGTGGGCAAGCTCGCCACCCGCGTCGGGTTCCGACCCGTCCTGCTGTTCGGATCCACCTGCTTCGCCCTCGGGCTCGGCAGCTACCTCGTGCTGGTCGGACCCACTCCGGACTACCTGGGTTCGTGGTTGCCCGGCACCTTGCTCGTCGGCGTCGGTGTCGGGTTCACCTTCCCCGTGCTGAGCGCCGCGGCGGTGTCGTCGCTCCCGCCGGCACGCTTCGCCGTCGGCAGCGCCGTCAACCAGACCGCACGTCAGATCGGCGGGGCGCTGGGCATCTCGGTGCTCGTGGCCCTCATCGGGTCGACGGCGACCTCGACCGATCCCCTCGCCGGATTCCAACGGCTCTGGACCTTCGCGGCGATCACCGCCGCCACCTCCGGGGTGATCGGCTCGTTCATGCCGAGACCCTCGAGCAGCCGTGCGGCGCAGGTCGAACCGGCCGGCGACGAGCTTGCGATCGACACCACACCCCACTGAACAAGTGTCAGGTGACACATCACCGATATTTCTTCGGACACTCATAAAATTCGGTCAGCCACCGGCCGACGGCTGGCCTCATGTGGAGGACCAACAGATCCAGACCGTTCCTACGCGCCGCGGCTGCGGCGCTCGTCGTGGCCACGGCGGTGGTGCCCGGTGTCGCCAACGCGGCCCCGGCCGAGATCGGGGGCATCGAACCGGTCAGCTACACCGAGGGTGGACCGGCCGTCCCGGTCGCACCCGGCGTGACGATCACCGGCGGCGGCACCTTCGCCGACGGCTACATCGAGTTCGCAGTGGCGGGCGCGGGGGCCGAGGATCGGCTCTTCCTGCCCGAGACGTCGTCGCCCGACACGACCGAGGGCGCGGTGACCGTGATCGGCGCCGCGGTGTACCTGGG
>JAFAFN010000509.1 GCA_023423475.1 Actinomycetes bacterium
GCCTCGACCCGCAGGCCCTGCTCGAGCAGCTCGACGACATCCGCGCCCGGCACGAAGTCGCCCAGCGACGGCAGCTCGTCGAGCGAGTTCAGCCCGAGCCGCTCGAGGAAGGTGTCGGTCGTGCCGAAGAGCGAGGCCTGGCCCGGACCCGGGTCGCGGCCGGTCTCGTCGACGTAGCCGCGCTGCTGCAGCGTGCGCATGACGCCGTCGACCCCCACACCGCGGATCGCGGCGATCTGGGCACGGGAGATCGGCTGCTTGTAGGCGACGATCGCGAGCGTCTCGAGCGCGGCGGCCGACAGGCGGGCGGTCTGACCGGTGAGCACGTAGCGCTCGACGTACGCGGCGCAGTCCTCGTGGCTCTGGAAGCGCCAACCGCCGGCGACCTTGACGAGCCGGAAGCCACGTTGCTCCGACTCGTAGGTGGCGGCGAGCTCCTCGAGGAGCTGTTCGACCGCCTCCGGAGAGAGCTCGACGAGCTGTGCGAGCAGCGCGGGATCGGCGGGCTGGTCGGCGACCATGATCACGGCTTCGAGTGCTCGGCGTGCCTCGGTACTCATGGTGTGGTCCTCATGATGCGGCCTCAGCCGTCGTAGGCGTCCACGAGCTCCGCCGCGTCAGCAGCGAGCTGCTCGCCACCCTGCCAGTGGATCTCGATGTCGCCGAAGGTGTCGGGCTGACGCAGGTCGACCAGCCCCTGCTTGAAGAGCTCGAGGATGGCCAGGAAGTGCACGACGACCTCGAGGCGCTCGGCGAGCGAGGCGGTGAGCTCGCGGAAGGAGACCCGGCGACGACGGGGCAGCTCGTGGCAGAGATCGGCGACGGCGTCGATGACGCTCGCCCGGATCGGAGCGACGTGGAAGAGGTCGATCTTGACCTGCGGCTTCGGTGCGGTCGCCCGGATGAAGGCGTCCCGCAGACGGAGCGGGTCGACACCCTCGAGCAGGTCGGGCGCGATGTCGAAGAAGCGCTCGTCGGGGCCCACGGTCCTGGCGACCGAGCGCGCTGCGGCGCTGTGGAAGACCTCGAGCACGTTGGCTGCGTCCTTGAACGTCTTGCACTCGAGCAGCCGTGCCAGGAGGAGGTCGCGCTCCTCCCACAGCGAGAGGTCGTCGTCGAGGTCGACGTCGTCGTCACCGGGGAGCAGCCGCTTGGTCTTGAGCTCGACCAGGGTCGCGGCGATGAGCAGGAACTCGGTGGCGATCTCGAGGTCGAGGTGCTCCATCCGGTTGAGCTCGATCAGGTACGCGTCGACGATCGTCGACAGCGAGATGTCGTACAGGTCGACCTGCTCGCGCAGGATGAGGTGCAGCAGCAGGTCGAAGGGACCTTCGAACACGGGGGTCTGCACGGCGTAGGCCACGAGGACATCGTAGCGCTTCGCGTGGCCCGGATCACACGCGTGTGATTTGGACACGGTGCGACCCCACTCCCCCATCGTTGCCGGGAACCGGGTTCAGCCCGCCTCGACCTGCTCGGTAGTCTCGGCGCCCATGTCACGTGTCTTCTCGGGAATCCAGCCCACCGGCGACCTGCACCTCGGCAACCTGCTCGGCGCGGTCCGGAACTGGGTCACCGACCAGCACGTCGCCGACAGCTTCTATTGCATCGTCGACCTGCACGCGCTCACGGTCCCCAAGGCCCCCGGCGAGGTCGGCGACAAGTCCCTCGAGCTCGCGCAGGTGCTCATCGGCTGCGGTCTCGACCCGGAGGTCTGCACGTTGTTCGTGCAGAGCCACGTGCGCGAGCACACCGAGCTCGCCTGGCTGATCCAGTGCGTGACGTCGATGGGCGAGCTGCGGCGCATGACCCAGTTCAAGGACAAGTCCGAGGGCAAGGACTTCGTCTCGGCAGGGCTGTTCACCTACCCGGCGCTCCAGGCCGCCGACATCCTCCTCTACGACACCGACCGGGTGCCCGTCGGCGAGGACCAGCGCCAGCACATCGAGCTGACCCGTGACGTCGCGGAGCGCTTCAACTCGCGCTACGGCGACACCTTCGTGATCCCCCAGGCGACCATTCCCGCCGCAGGTGCCCGGGTCATGGACCTCCAGGTGCCGACCGACAAGATGTCGAAGTCCGCAGCCAGCGACGCCGGCACGATCTACGTCTCCGAGGACCTGTCGTCGGTCGCCAAGAAGTTCAAGCGTGCCGTCACCGACTCCGACGGCGAGGTCCGCTACGACGTCGCTGCCAAGCCGGGTGTGTCGAACCTGTTGTCGATCCTCGGCGCGGTCACGGGGGTCAGCCCCGAGTCCCTCGGCGAGCAGTACACGCAGTACGGGCCGCTCAAGTCCGACACCGCCGACGCGGTCGTTGAGATGCTCCGTCCGATCCAGGAGCGCATCGCGGAGCTGCGCTCGGACCCCGAGCTGACTGCATCGCTGCTCGCGACCGGGGCGTCGAAGGCCCGCGCCGTCGCGGCGCCCGTCGTCGAGCGTGCGAAGGACAGGATCGGCCTGCTTCCCGGCTGAGGGAGCAACTGCTTCCCGGCTGAGGGAGCAACTGCTTCCCGGCTGAGGGAGCAACTGCTTCCCGGCTGAGGGAGCAACTGCTTCCCGGCTGAGGGAGCAAGAGCTTCCCGGCTGAGGGAGCAAGAGCTTCCCGGCTGAGGGCTCAGAGGTCGTCGTCGTCCGCGGCGCTCAGCAGGCGGCCGGCGTCGACCGGCACCGTCCAGCGGTCCTCGGGCTCGTGGTGCTGCGCGGCCCAGGCGACGACCCGTTCGTCGGAGCCCGCGACGGCCAGCATCTCGGCGCCCAGCTCTGGGTACTGCAGGTAGAGACCGATCTTGCGGGTCATGCCGCGGCGATCGGCCCACACCCGCGCCATGGAGGAGCCACCGACCGCTTCGGACAACGTCGCCATCACCCGGCCGTAGGTGCCGAGGCCGGCGACGGACTTACCGACGTCGTGGGTGAGCGCGGCGACGAGCAACCACTCGGCGGCAGGGTCACCCGCGCGCAGGCTGACCCGGTCGAGATGTGCCTCGACCCCGCGGGCGACGCCGATCGAGTGCGATCGATCGACCGCGGGCATGCGAGCGAAGAGACGACGCTCGTGCTCGTTGAGGTGCGACTCCGCCCAGGCGGTGTCGGCCTCGGACGGGGCGGACGCGGTGATGGAGCGCATGAACCGGCGGGCGCGGTGCATCGGTCGCAGGCTCATCGTTCGTCCCAGGTGGCGCGCGGCGCGTTCGTCGCGGGAGCTGCCGGGCGACCGGCCGCCCTCGGGTGCGCGGCGTCGTAGGCCGCCCAGAGCCGCTCGTTGGAGACCCGCGTGTAGATCTGCGTGGTGCTGACCGAGGCGTGACCGAGCAGCTCCTGCACGGTGCGGATGTCGGCGCCGTGGTCGAGCAGGTGCGTCGCGCACGAGTGCCGCAACGAGTGCGGGCTGAGGTGCGTTCCGACGCCTGCGGCCGCAGCACGACGCTGGAGGATCTGCCACACCCCCTGGCGCGTGAGCCGCGACCCCTTCGAACCGAGGAAGACGGCGTCGGCGTCGCCGCGTGCGCGCCAGGCGGACGGTCGCAGCACCGGGCGCCCCGTCTCGAGCCATTCGGCCATCGAGCGCACCGCGGGGCGCCCGAGCGGCACGATCCGCTCCTTGGACCGCTTGCCGAACAGGCGGACCAGTCGGGCATCGAGGTCGACGTCGCCGAAGCCGAGTCCGCAGACCTCGGACACCCGGGCCCCGGTGCCGTAGAGCAGCTCGACCAGCGCCAGGTCACGAAGGTCGAATGCATGGGAGCGCTCGTCGGCCGCGTCGTCGGCGACCGCGAGCTCGATCCCTTCGAGCAGCGCGCTCACATCCGCTTCGGAGAGCGCCTTCGGCAGCGGTGAGGGCAGCCGGGGCAACTCGACGTCCGCAGCGGGATCCGTCGCGACGACACCCTCGGTCGACAGCCAGCGGTACATCGAGCGCACCGCGACGAGCGACCGGGTGGCCGACGCCGGCGACATTGTCGTGCGCAGCTCGACCGCGAAGTCACCGACGTCGTCCGCGTTGGCAGCGGCGACCGTGCTCCGGCGCGGGTCCCGCTGGAGGAACGCGACGAAGCGTCGGAGGTCGCGGGTGTAGGCCTCGATCGTCAGGGGTGCCCGCCCCTTCTCGATCACGAGGTGGCTCAGGAAGTCACGCGCCTCGACCGGCAGCACGTCGTCGCCGGTGGTGGTGCCCACCGGTCAGGTCCGCTCGTCCACCCGGGCCGCGGCGAGCGTGACCCCGATGATCGACTTGGCATCGGTCAGCTCACCCGACGCGATCATCGCTGGCATCGACGCGAGCGGCACCCGCAGGACCTCCATGTGGGACTCCTCGATGCCCTGGCGGTCCGATGGCACCTCGGTCAGGTCGGTGGCGAGGAACACGTGGCTCTCCTCGTCGGTGAAGCCGATCGAGTTGTGGAACCGTGCGAGCAGCGTCCAGCTCGCCGCCGTCAGCCCGACCTCCTCGACGAGCTCACGGCGGGCGGTGGACTCCGGCGTTTCGTCCGCGACATCACGCTTGCCCGCGGGGATCTCGAGCACGAGGTCGTCGACCGCCGCGCGGTACTGGCGGACCATCACGACGTCGTGGTCGTCGGTCAGCGCGACGACCGACACCGCGCCGGGGTGGCGCACCACCTCTCGGTGGAACCGGTCACCGTCGGGGCCCTCGAACTCGGCGTCGTAGAGCGTGATGACGTGTCCGTGGTGCAGGGCACGCTCGCCGAGGTGTCGGAACCCGCTCACGCCTCGCTGACGGACCGCTCCGCGGAGCGCTCGTCCGCAGCCGCGTCGTCGCCCAACTCGATCAGCTGGGGGTTGCGGCCGCTGGCCCGCTCCTTGGCGGCACCGATCAGCTCGCGGAACAGCGGCGCCGGATTGGTCGGTCGACTCTTGAACTCAGGGTGCGCCTGCGTGGCGACCCAGTACGGATGCCCCTCGAGCTCGATGAACTCGACGAGGCGGCCGTCGGGGGATGTGCCCGAGAAGCGGAAGTCGCTGCCGTCGAAGCGACGTCGGTAGGCGGGGTTGAACTCGTAGCGGTGCCGATGGCGCTCGGAGATGACCTCTCGGCCGTAGGCCTGCTGCACGATCGAACCCGGCTCCAGCATGGCGGGCTGGGCGCCGAGGCGCATGGTGCCGCCCTTCTTGGTGACCTCCCGCTGGGAGTCCATGAGGTCGATCACCGGGTGCGGCGTGGTGGGGTCGAACTCGGTCGAGTTCGCACCGGTCAGGCCGAGCACGTTGCGTGCGTACTCGACGGTCATCACCTGCATGCCGAGGCAGATACCCAGACACGGGATCTGGTGCTCCCTGGCGTAGCCGGCGGCGGCGATCTTGCCCTCGATCCCACGCTCGCCGAACCCGCCGGGGATCACGATCCCGTCGAGGTCCTTCAGGCGCCCCGCGGTGAGCAGCCCCTCGACGTCCTCGGCCTGGATCCACTCGATCTCGACGTCGGCCCCGTGGTGGAAGCCCGCGTGGTTGAGCGACTCGACCACCGAGAGGTACGCGTCGGGCAGGCTGACGTACTTGCCGATGATGCCGATGCGCACGGGGAAGGTGGCGTCCGCCACGCGGCGCACCAGATCGGTCCACTCCGCCAGGTCGGGCGCGGGGGCGTCGATGCGGAGGATGTCGCAGACGACGGTGTCGAGCCCCTCGTCGTGGATGACCAGGGGGATGTCGTAGAGGCTGTCGGCGTCGGCGCAGTTCACCACCGAGTCGACCGGCACGTCGCAC
>JAFAFN010000542.1 GCA_023423475.1 Actinomycetes bacterium
GCCTCGACCCATCCCTTGTTGAGCGGCGACGAGCCGCTCACGTCCGCCGAGGTCGTCTCGCTGCTGCTCGACGGCCTCCGCAACCCACCCCAGGAACCGCCATGCTGATCCGACTCCTGCGTTCGCACCTCGCCCGCTACCGATGGGTCCTGCTCGGGGTGATCGCCCTGCAGTCCGTGCAGACCGTCGCTGCGCTCTACCTGCCGGCGCTCAACGCGAACATCATCGACAAGGGCGTCGTCACCGGCGACACCGACTACATCTGGCGCACCGGTGCGATCATGCTCGGCGTGACCCTGGTCCAGGTCGTCTTCGCCATCGGCGCGGTCTACTTCGGCTCCAAGGCCGCCATGGGGTTCGGACGCGACGTGCGCAGCGACCTCTTCCACCGCGTCATGAGCTTCTCGACCGAAGAGGTCTCACGCTTCGGGGCGCCGTCGCTGATCACCCGCATCACGAACGACGTGCAGCAGGTGCAGATGCTGGTGCTGATGGGCTGCACGCTGCTGGTGGCGGCTCCGATCATGATCATCGGCGGTGTGATCATGGCCCTGCGGGAGGACGGTCCGCTGTCGCTGCTGCTCCTGGTGAGCGTGCCGGCCCTGGTGATCAGCGTCGGCGTGATCGTGGTGCAGATGGTGCCGCAGTTCGCCAAGATGCAGGTCCGCATCGACCGGGTGAACCAGGTGCTGCGCGAGCAGATCACCGGGATCCGGGTCGTCCGGGCGTTCGTGCGCGAGCGCCACGAGGTCGACCGGTTCGGACAGGCCAACGACGACCTCACCGAGACGTCGCTGAAGGCCGGCCACCTCATGGCCTTCATGTTCCCGATCGTGTTGTTCGTGCTGAACATCTCGAGCGTCGCGGCGGTCTGGTTCGGTGCGGGGCGTGTCGACAGCGGCGAGCTGCAGATCGGTGCGCTCATCGCGTTCCTGAGCTACCTGGTGCAGATCCTGATGTCGGTGATGATGGCGACCTTCGTGGCGGTGATGGCGCCGAGGGCGGCGGTGTGCGCGGACCGGATCGAAGAGGTCCTCGACACCGAACCGTCCATCGAGGCGCCGTCGGCACCGGTGCTCGAGCTCGCCCCCAGCAGCTCGCTCGAGCTGCGCGACGTCACGTTCTCGTACCCGGGTGCCGAGGCGCCCGTCTTGTGCGGCATCAACCTGCGGGCCGTCGCCGGACAGACCACCGCGATCATCGGCAGCACCGGCTCGGGCAAGACGACGCTGTTGAACCTGGTGCCCCGGCTCTTCGACGCGTCGACCGGTTCGGTGCTCGTCGACGGGGTCGATGTGCGAGAGCTCGACCCCGAGCTGCTCTGGAGCCGCATCGGTCTGGTGCCGCAGAAGCCGTACCTGTTCACCGGCACCGTGGCGAGCAATCTCCGTTACGCGGATCCTGACGCGACCGACGACGATCTGTGGCGCGCGCTCGAGATCGCGCAGGCACGCGACTTCGTCGAGGCGATGCCCGACGGCCTCGAGTCGCCGATCGCCCAGGGCGGGTCGAACGTGTCGGGAGGGCAGCGACAACGTCTCGCCATCGCCAGGGCGTTGGTGCGGCGACCAGGCGTCTACCTGTTCGACGACTCGTTCTCGGCGCTCGACCTGACGACCGATGCCCGACTGCGCGCCGCGTTGGCACCCGAGACCGCCCAGGCGGTCGTGATCGTCGTCGCCCAGCGGGTCTCGACGATCATCGACGCGGATCAGATCCTCGTGCTCGAGGACGGCTACCAGGTCGGTCTCGGCACCCACGAGGAGCTGCTCGAGACATGCGGCACCTACGTCGAGATCGTCGAGTCCCAGCGCACCCAGCAGGAGGCAGCGTGAGCGAGCACGAGACCTCCAGCTCCGAGTCGAGCTCGAACGGCGCATCGACGCCCGAGCCCGCACCGCCGCGACAGGATGCCCGCGCGGTCACCAACCGGATGGCATCGGCCGGCATGCCGGCGGAGAAGTCCAAGGACTTCCGCGGCTCGACCGGGCGGCTGCTCGGCGAGCTCCGCCCGGAGCGCCTCGGACTGGTCGTCGTGACGATCCTCGCCGTCGTCAGCGTCACGCTGTCGGTCTTCGGGCCACGACTGCTCGGCAACGCGACCAACCTCGTCGTCGACGGGGTGCTGAGCGGCGACGGCGTCGACTTCGATGAGCTGCGCAACATGCTGTTGTTCATCGCAGGGCTCTACGTCGTGTCCGCGACGATGGCCTGGGGGCAGGCACACCTGCTCGCCACGGTGGTGCAGCGCACGATGATGCGGATGCGGGCCAAGGTCGAGGACAAGCTCAACCGGCTGCCGCTGTCGTACGTCGACCGACAGGCCCGCGGCGACCTGCTCAGCCGGGTCACCAACGACATCGACAACGTCGCGCAGAGCCTCCAGCAGACGCTCTCCCAGATGCTGACCTCGACGCTCACGATCATCGGCGTGATCGTCATGATGTTCACGATCTCGCCGCTGCTCGCCAGCCTGACGGTGCTGATCATCCCGGCGTCGATCTTCGTGCTGCGCACCGTGGCATCCAGGTCGAAGAAGCGCTTCATCGCCCAGTGGTCCCACACCGGAGCGCTCAACGCCCAGGTCGAGGAGGCCTTCACGGGGCACTCCCTGGTCAAGGTGTTCGGGCGCACCGGCGACGTCGCGCAGCGCTTCGACGACAAGAACGAGCAGCTCTACGGCGCCAGCTTCGGCGCCCAGTTCTTCTCGGGCACGATCCAGCCGGCGATGATGTTCCTCGGCAACCTGAACTACGTCGTCATCGCCGTGGTCGGTGGCGTTCGGGTCTCGAGCGGTGCGATGTCGATCGGTGACATCCAGGCGTTCATCCAGTACTCGCGTCAGTTCACGCAGCCGCTCACCCAGCTCGCGTCGATGCTGAACGTCTTCCAGTCCGGCATCGCGTCGGCGGAGCGGGTCTTCGAGCTGCTCGACGGTCCCGATCAGATCCCCGACCCGGTCGAGCCGCTCGTCGACGACGCGCCACGGGGTCGGGTCGAGTTCGACCGGGTCAACTTCTCCTACCTGCCCGACACCGAGCTGATCACCGACCTGTCGCTGATCGCCGAGCCGGGTCAGACGGTCGCGATCGTCGGTCCGACCGGCGCCGGCAAGACGACCTTGGTGAACCTGATCATGCGGTTCTACGAGCTCGACGGCGGCGTGATCCGACTCGACGGCAACGACATCTCGCAGATGCGTCGCGACGACCTTCGATCGAACGTCGGCATGGTGCTCCAGGACACGTGGCTCTCCAACGGCACGATCCGCGACAACATCGCCTACGGCAACCTCGACGCGACCGACGAGCAGATCGTCGAGGCGGCCGTCGCCACCTACGTCGACCGCTTCGTGCACTCGCTGCCCGAGGGCTACGACACGATCGTCGACGACGAGGGCGGCAGCGTCAGCGCGGGTGAGAAGCAGCTGCTGACCATCGCCCGTGCGTTCCTCGCGGATCCGGCGATCCTCATCCTCGACGAGGCGACCAGCTCGGTCGACACG